>JANLFZ010000726.1 GCA_024653385.1 Thermoguttaceae bacterium
TTTGGCTGGTGAGCGTAACGTTGGTCATTGCCGCCGTGATCGACGGTTGGAAGCTCAAGGTGCCCAACTGGATCACGTTTCCCATGATACTGAGCGGCTGGGTCTACAGCCTGGGGTTCTATGGTTGGGAAGGACTAGGGTGGAGCATGGTGGGCACCTGCGTGGGGCTGGGGCTGCTTTTGCCCGCCTACGCGATCGGCGGCATGGGGGCGGGCGACGTCAAACTGCTGGCCGGCGTCGGCGCTTGGGTGTGGGGCACGACCACGTTTTACGCCTTCTGCGTCTCGGCCATCGTGGGCGGGGTCATCGCGCTGGGCATGGTTCTGTACCGCAACCAGTGGCGTCACCATCAGGGCCAATTCCTGGGAATCCTTACCGAAATACTAGTCATCCGCGATCCCAATCAGCTCTCCGCTATTGCGGCACAACGCAAGAGTTCCATGATGCTCTTGCCCTACGGCATCCCGATCGCGATTGGCACCATCGCATACTTCGTTTGGACTGGAATGCTGCTATGAGACACCCTAGTTTGCCTAGACTCCGCCGTTTTCTTCGGCATCTCACGTCCGAGCGGCCGGTCGACCCGAGAAACCTGTCAGTGGATCAGTTCACACTGGAGAAAGTTTGCCGATTGTGCCGAAAAAACCGTCGAGGCGCGGCCGTGGTCGAGTTTGCGCTGGTCGCGCCGGTACTGTTCCTGATGGTTTTCGGGATGATCGAGTTTGGACGGATGGTGATGGTTCAGCAGGTATTGACGAATGCGTCGCGCGAAGGGGCCAGGATGGCCGTTTTGGACGGGACCACGACCTCCGACGTGACGACCGCCGTGCAAACCTATCTCACCAGTTCGTCGATCCAGGGCGCGACTGTAACGGTCACACCCGATCCGCCGAGTTCCGCGGGTTATGGCGCGCCTGTCACCGTTTCGGTGGCTATCGGTTTTGATCAAGTGAGCTGGCTTCCTTCGCCAATGTTTCTTGGCGGACGACAACTGACCGCGACGACGGTCATGCGTCGGGAAACGGTTCAATAGGTTTCGGATGCGAGATGCGGTCGGGGGGACCTCATGCGAGCCAAATCGATTCTCCTCTTGTTGCTGGCGCTGGGTTGTGGCCTGGTAGCCTCGATCGGCATCACGCAAGTCATGGCCACCCGAGACACTGCGGCGACGACCAGCACCGAAACCGAGACGATCTTCGTGGCGATGAAAGACATCGCGATGGGGGACCCCATCACGGCCCAGATGGTCAAGCTCGAGCCCTGGCCCAAGGATAAAGTCCCCGCCGGCGCGATCTCGAAGCTGGAGGACCTCGAAGGACGCAAGCCGAGAGGGCCCATCCCGGCCGGTTCCCCGATCGTCGAGAAGCACCTCGTCGGCAAGGGGCTCAACGAGTCGGGCCCGGGCAATATTATCCCGGCAGGCTTCCGCGTTGCTCCGGTGAAAGTCGATCCGGTGATGGGCAACGCCAACATGCTGCGGCCCAGCGACCGCGTCGACGTGCTGGTCCACGTGAAGCAGGACCCGAGCAAGGGCATTCCGCGAACCTGCACGCGGACCATCCTCCAAGACATCAAGGTGTTTGCGGTCAACGACCAGTTCGATGTCTCGGCGACCAGCGGCGAGAAATCCGTGGTGGCCAAGACGATCTGGCTCTTGGTGACGCCCGAGCAAGCCGAAAAGGTGACATTGGCCGCGGAGTTGGGACAAGTGCGCCTGGTGATGCGCAGTCCGGTCGATAAGGAACAGCGCAAACTCGATGGCGAGGATCCCAGCGGGCTGCTCGAAGGGCTCGTGGCGGCCGAGCCACCGGCCGCCCAGCCGTCGCCGGAACCGCCGCCGGTTGTCGAGCCGCCCCCCGCCCAG
>JANLFZ010000727.1 GCA_024653385.1 Thermoguttaceae bacterium
CCGAGGTATCGATCAGAAAGACGACCGCCGGTTTCTCCTGGTAAGTGAGTTGGTAACTGAACACGGGCCGGAACAACAAGAGCACCACGATCACGATGGCCACGATCCGCAGCCCGAGCAGCAGTTGCCACTGGCCTCGCCCAAGGCTTCCATACGCGCGGCGGTAGAAGACCCCGGCCAGCGCGATCGCCCCGGCCAGGACCGCGAACATCACCGGAAACGTGAATCCGCCCTTGAGTGTGAGCTGCACGAACTGGTCCGTCCTACGCTACTTCCTGCGTGTCGACCCTTGGGCTGGCTCCTCGGCGTCCTTTTCTTCGACGGCGGCCTCTTTCTCAACGCCCTTCTTCTTGGCCGACTTGCTGGTCTTCGGCTTGGCGGATCTTTCGGCCTTGGCCTTGCCCTCCTCGTAGGCCTCCTTGCCGAGCTTGACCAGCTTGACGTAGACCAGCGACTTCAGGTCGGTGCCCGGCTCGCCCTTGTCGCGCTTGTGAAGGAGGAACCGCTTGGGCTCGATCTGCGAGGCGTCGAGCCCGGCCGAGGCCTCGGCGTACGGCCGAACGTAGATGATCTCGGCCAAGGGACCCGTGATCGTGCGCCCGTCGCTCCGCAGCGTGATCGTGTGAACGTAGAGGCGCGCCGGGTACTTGCGGCCGGTGTACATCTTCTCGTCGAGGGCCAGTTCCTTGAATCGCCACTCGCGCTCGATCCACTCTTTCTCGACCTTGCACTCGATCTGACGGACGGCCCGCAAGGGAATCTCCCGCTGGCGCTGGAGGTTGGCGTCCCAGATCTTCAGCCGCTTGTCGCGGGTCATGTAGACGCTGCCGGCGTAAATCGAACCGTCCGACAGTTCGACGTAGCCCGGCAGGGCGTCGTCGCGGTCCTGCTTGACCGGCCCGAAGGGGTTCAATGCCGGCGGCTCGTCTTCCGCCGCCCGGCTGCCGGCCGCCGCGCCGCTCCAGACGGCCAGCGCCACGCACACCCACCATTGGGGATGCCATGCCTTCGTCACGGCTCGTCCTCCTTCTCGTCCGCCATGTGTCGCGAGGCCCCATCTCTCCATTATTACACCAAACGCGTCAGGATCGCACACCCCCCGGCCCCCTTTGCCTCGACGGCCTCGACCCTAGGACAGGAGTCCCAACGATTGCCAGCCCATCCCCCGGTTTTCGTGGGATGGTCTTCCGAGCGGCCCGCCCGTCTTCGCCCGCCGCCCACCAAGGCAAATCCGGCGTAGGTCGAGAATGCCTGATGCCCTATCGGGACAGACTCCGAGCTTAGCCTTGCCGGAGGATTCGCCAGCCTGTGCCCAGGGTTTCATACCCCAGGGCGCGCTGGGTGGCGATCGTCTCGACGGCCTGCCGCACGCCTTGCCAGTCCCAATCGTCGCCCACGATCGTGGCCAATCGTAGCCTTTCGCTCCGCGAAAGTGACGCTCCGGCTGCTGTCGAACGAGGGATTGGGGATTGGGGATTGGGGATTGGGGATTGGGGATTGGACGCCGCCCGCGCGCTGTGGCCGGTCTCCGACCGTGCCACCGTCGCTGACCGAAGGTCTCCCAGGCGCGCGGAGACCTTCGGTCAGTGCGTGGGCGGGGTCAGGAGACCCGCGCCGAGCGCGTGTCGAAGAACCGCCAGAAGGCGGCCACGATCTCCTCCCGCGGCCGCTTCAGGCACACAATGCGGATGCCCGGATACAACCCGATCGCCTCGTCCGCATACGGCAGATAGAACGCCGCCACGTGGCCCACCACGCGCTCGGCGGTCGTTTGGAGGAACCTCGCCAGCCGCTCGCCGATCCCCGGCGCCCCCGCCTCATGAACCCACGGCAACAGCGGCGGCTGCTCATGCGTCACCCGCG
>JANLFZ010000728.1 GCA_024653385.1 Thermoguttaceae bacterium
TGCCGCGGCGCTGCGCCGTGCTCTGCGCCGGCAACCGGCCGCGGCATCGGCCGGGGGCAAGCCGTGCTGTTCCGCCCGGGCGATGGCCTGTTCGGCCCGGGGCTCGGCGCCGTCTTCGACGAGGATGGACACATACGCTTCGAGCCACGGCAACTGGGGCGGTTGGTCGGCCAGGAGGCGTTCGAGCAGGCCCAGGGCCCTGGTGGTGTCGCCCCGCTCGCGGTAGTGCTGGGCCAGGTGGAAGGCAGCCACGGCGTCGTGCGGGTCGTCGCGCAGGGCCAGTTGGAACTCGGAGAAGGCCAGCGACACCAGGCCCGCCCGCTCGCACAGAAGCGCCCATTGGCCGTGGCTGCCGGGCTCGGCGCGTCGGGCGGCGACAGCCGCCTGGATCTCGGCGCAAAGGTCGGGCGTGTTGTCGCCGGCCTCCCAACGTGCCGCCAGCGATGCGAGCAACGAATCGCTCATGGGGACCTCTCATCAACGGTTGGCGGACCGGGTATCGGGCGGCTCGACGTCAACCACCTGTCCCTCGCGGTACTCGGGACGGTGGGACGCCACGACCACGGCGCCCAGGCGGGGGTCGTAGACCGCCACCGCGCCGGCCGCCGAGCCGTGCAGATGGTGGAAGGCCCGGCCGTAGCGCCAGATCGGGGCCCGGCCTTCGATGACGACCAGCCCGCCGCGCGGGATGGGCGGCAGGGGGGGCAGGGGTTCGTCGGGCGTGATCGGGTTCTCGACGCCGATCGAGTAGAACGTTACGGATTCCATGCGGTACACCTCAGGCGGTCTCTCGCCGGCCGAAGAATAGGTCCTGGACCAAGTCAACGGAATCGGGGTCGGCGGCCAGGCGTTCGATATCGCCCCGGCACAGGATCCGCGAGCCGTAGACGGCTGCCCGATCGCGCACGGACGGTTTGAGATGGCCGTCCTTGTCGAGCACATGCGGAGACGTCGTGGCCAGGTAGGCACTGACGCTTAACGCGCGAAACTGCCGCACCACGGCTTCGAGCTTGTGGATCGCATCGACCTCCGGATCGTGGGACTGCGCGCCCGACTTGCACTCGACGACCGCCAGCCGGTATTGGTGCATGAACGCCACGTCGAACTCGTTCTTAGTGTCGATGTCGAACTTGCCGAACTCGAGGCTCCGGTGGACGTCCCAGATTCCCAGCGCATTGGCGTGCCGCTCCAGGATGCCCCAAAGGAACACCTCGAGCCAGCCGCCGGTGAGGAAGTCGACCGCATACTTGTCCAACCAGCCCGAAGGCACTCCCCCCTCGGTTTTCAAGGCAAAGGTCCGCGCGATGGCGTCGAGCACCTCGCCGGGAAGATTGCCCCAGTGCTCGGGCCCGGTCTGGAAGCCTTTCTTGCGCGCGTCGTCCCATCGCTTCTGGAGGTCCTTCTCCGAAAGGTCGCCGAAGCACAGGATGCCCCGGCTCGGGCAACCGGCGGCGATCTGCCGAGCGCACTCCCAGGTGCGGCGCGCGAACTCCTCGCCCTCGCGGACCTTCGCCTCTTTTTTGCGCGGCCCGAAACCATAGCCCGCCAGGAACTCGTTGACCGAGGGACGATAACGGCAGGTTTCGGTCGGGCGGCCGTCGAGCCCGATCAACTCGTTGGGCTGACGCACGTTGACATAGACCAGCCGGGCGCCGACGGCCTTGAAGAATTCATACGCGGCGATCGACATGGGTTTGGTGCCGCCGCTGAGGTTGACGATCCAATCGGCATCGGCATGGCGGCCAAAGGCGCGCCGCAGGGCGTGGCCGACGACCTCGAGGTTGTCCTCGGCCGCCACCGGCTCGACCTCGTGGCGCTTTTCGTATTCCAGCCCGCCCCCTTGCGGCCCTGCAAGGGGG
>JANLFZ010000071.1:0-2905 GCA_024653385.1 Thermoguttaceae bacterium
CCTGATCGCGCCGGAAGAGCCCGTCGGCGCCGATCAGGATCGATCGAAGTAGGTCGATGGAGATGGAGTCGCCGTGGCCGGACACGGCGCTTTCGGGAACGCGGGGTCCTTGCGGGCGGGTGGTCGCGGACTCTATAATAAGTCGTTTTCGCGATGACTCGACCAGGCCGTTTTGGAGGACCGATCCGTGGCGAAGGGCAAGCGTCTGTTCACGAGCGAATCCGTCAGCATGGGCCATCCCGACAAGCTGGCCGACCAGATCTCCGACGGCGTGCTCGACGCGCTGTTCGCCCAGGATCCCTACAGTCGCGTGGCCTGCGAGGCCCTGGTGACGACCGGCCTGGCCATCGTGGCCGGCGAAATCACGACCAAGGCCGTCGTCGATTACAGCGAGGTGACTCGAAAGGTGATCGCCGACGTGGGCTACGAGGACGACGAGATGGGCATCTGCGCGAAGACCTGCGCGGTGGTGCTCTCGCTCGACCGGCAAAGCCCCGACATCGCCATGGGCGTCGATGAGGACCCCACGCGCGGCAAGGAAATCGGCGCCGGCGACCAGGGGCTGATGTTCGGCTACGCGATCAACCACACCCCGGAACTCATGCCGCTGCCCATCGCGCTGGCCCATCGCATTCTCAACCGATTGACCGCCGTGCGGCAAAAGAAAGAGGTGCCCTGGATTCGGCCGGACAGCAAGAGCCAGGTCACGGTCGAGTTCGAAGGCAACCGGCCCGTCCGCATCGACACCGTGGTCGTGGCCACGCAACATGCGCCGGAGGTCAGCCAGGCGGAGATCCGCGAGTACGTGATCGAAAACGTGGTCAAGCCGGTCTTGCCGCCCGAACTCATGGTCGGGCCCATCACCTACTACGTCAATCCGACGGGCCGATTCGTGACGGGCGGGCCGCACGGCGACACGGGGTTGACCGGCCGGAAGATCATCGTCGACACGTACGGCGGCTGGGCCCGCCACGGGGGCGGGGCCTTCAGCGGCAAGGATCCCACCAAGGTCGACCGCAGCGCCGCCTACATGGCACGGCATGTGGCCAAGAACATCGTTGCCGCCGGACTGGCCGAGCGCTGCGAGATCCAGTTGGCTTACGCCATCGGCGTGGCCGAGCCGGTCAGTGTCCTGGTCGACACCGAGGGGACGGGCAAGCTGCCCGACGAGCGGCTCTGCGAGATCGTGCGAGAACTCTTCCCTCTGACGCCGCGCGGCATCATCGAGTATCTGGACCTGCGCCGGCCGATTTACCGCAAGACCGCCGCGGGCGGGCACTTTGGCCGGTGCGAGCCCGAGTTCACCTGGGAGAAGACCCACCGCGTGGCCGACCTTCAGGCCGCCTCGTAGCGTTGCCGTGGGGCCGGAGGGCATCCTGCCTCGCGGCCGATCGGGAGCCCGCGCCACGACCGGTGCCTTATGAACTCCGCCTCGCCCTCCCTCTCGATCGTCATTCCCGCCCTGAACGAAGAAGAGGCGATCGGCAGCACGATCGCCCGGTGCCTCGACGCGGTCGAGGCGATTCGCGCCAGCGGCGTCGCCTCGGTGGAAATCCTGGTGGTCAACGACGGCTCGACCGACCGCACCAGCGAGATCGCCCGATCGTTCGAGGGCGTGCAAGTGATCGACCTGCCCGAGAATCGCGGCTACGGGGCGGCGCTCCAGGAGGGGTTCCGCCGGGCCTCGGGCACGCTGTTGGGATTTCTCGACGCCGACGGAACGTGCGATCCCCGCTTCTTCGCCGCGTTGTGCGGCACGGCGATCCGCGACGGGGCCGACATGGTGCTCGGCTCGCGCCTCGGACCCGGCTCCCACATGCCCGCCGTGCGCAAATTCGGCAACCGGTGCTTCGCCTTGTTGCTCGGATTCCTCTGCGGACGGCCGGTTTGCGACACCGCCAGCGGCATGAGGGTGCTGCGGCGCGAGGTCCTGGAGGAACTCTACCCCCTGCCTAACGGCCTGCACTTTACGCCCTCGATGAGCGCCCGGGCCTTGTTGAACGGGCTGCGGGTCGTCGAGCTGCCCATGCCGTACCACGAGCGGATCGGCCGCAGCAAGCTGCGCTTGGTCTCCGACGGCCTGCGGTTCCTCCGCGTGATCCTTTCCGACGTGCTCTGTTACCGGCCCGAGCGGCTGTTTCTGTTGGGGTTCGCGGTGTGCCTCTTGGTGGGCGTGCTGCTGGCCGCCTACCCCGTCGAGTTCTACGTGATGAACCGCTCGGTCGAGGAATGGATGATCTACCGCTTCATGATTTGCGGACTGGTCGGCTCGGCAGGCTACCAGCTTCTGGCCGGAGCGGCCCTGACCCATCGCCTGGCGACCTTCGGCCCGCGCCGCCGGGCGGCCGAGTCGTTCTGGGCCTCGCTGGCCGCCGCGTTCTTCGCGGGGCGCGGCGTGTGGGCCCTCGGGGCCGTGCTGTTGGCCGCTTCTGCCTTGCTCCTTTGGCCCGCGGTGGTGCAGTACGCCACCACCGGCGAGGTGACCCTCCACTGGTCACGCTTCATGACCGCCGTCTTCGGCCTGCTGCTTTGCGCCCAGTCGGCCGTGGCCGGCGTGCTGGTGCGGGTCGTGGACTTGTGGCGGGCGCAAGTGGGGCCGCGGGGAAGGACGAGGGATGGGGGATGAGGGATCGTCGCGGCGACGAGACCCGCGATGCGTCGGCCACGAACCCACGGGCTCGTTGAACTCGGCCCACACGACTGCCCAGTGACATGAAACGCACGTCGAACTGGTTGCTCGCCGCGGTGCTGGCCGGATTGGCGGTGTATCTGGTCCTCTTCTTCGCCTCGCCGCTGGCCGAACTCCAGGAGAAGACCGCTACCGCCTGGCGGCGGTTCCATCTCTTCCTGTTCGTGCTCCAGCCCGAGTTGCTTTTCGAAGCCTGGTTCGGCCGGCCGCCCCAGT
>JANLFZ010000071.1:2915-5263 GCA_024653385.1 Thermoguttaceae bacterium
TTGATCGGCTGCCCGTGCTGGGCATCGCCGGGTTGGTGCTCGGATGGGCGGGCGTGCTCGGCCGGCTGTTCTTGGCCGCGTTGCACGCCGACCGCTTTCTGTCACGCCTCGATCGGTTCGTCTTCTCCCTGGCGGTCGGATTGAACTTGCTCTCGACGTGGACCCTGGCGGCGGGGCTCGCCGGCAGGCTGGACCGGCTCTTCGCGCTCGGATTGCCGGGCTTGGCCACGCTCGGGGCCGTGGGCCTGGTCTACCGGCGGCGGAAGGCGTTGTCCGGCGGCCCTCCCCGCCCAGCTCCTCGCCTGACGGCCGACCAGCGCCAGACGCCGCCCAGCGACGAAGGTCCGCTCTCGACGCGGTGGCTATGGCTGGCCGTGCCGTTCGCCGTGACGATCGTTCTCGGCGGAATGCTCCCGCCCATCGAGTTCGACGTGCGCGAGTACCACCTCCAGGCGCCCAAGGAGTTCTTCCAGCAGGGCCACATCGGCTTCGTGCCGCACAACCTGTACGCGAACATGGCCCTGGGCACCGAGATGCTGAGCCTCTTGGCAATGATCGTGGCCGGCGATTGGTGGCTGGGCGCCCTGGCGGGAAAGACCATCATCGCGGCCATGGCTCCGCTTGGGGCCCTGGCGCTTTGGGCGGCGGGGCGGCGGTTGTTCTCGAACTCGGCCGGGGTCGTGGCGGCCGTCGTCTATCTTTCGACAGGCTGGATCGTCCAGGTTTCGTCGCTCGGCATGGTGGAGGGAGCCTCGGCCATGTACCTGCTCTTGGCGGTCTATGCGGTGCTGCTGGCGCGCGGCGAGCGAGACCCTCTCCGAAAGGAACAGGCAGACAGTGTGCCTCTGCTCCTCCTGGCAGGGTACTGCGCCGGAGCGGCGGTGTCGTCGAAATACCCGGGCGTGCTGTTCGTGGCCCTGCCCTTGACCATCTGGTTGCTGGTGGCCCAGGTGCATCGGAATTGGCGATCCGCTTGGAAACCCGTGGGCGTCTTCCTGCTGGCGTGCTTCGCGGGCTGCGGGCTGTGGTTCGGCAAGAATTGGGTACTGGCGGGCAATCCGACGTATCCGCTGGCCTACCGCGTGTTCGGGGGAAAGACCTGGACTCCCGAGAAGAACGCGATGTGGAACCGGGTTCACCAACCCCACGATTTCTCGGCCACGGCACTGGGCCATGACCTCGTGCGGGTCGTCCTGGCCAGCGACTGGCTGGGGCCCTTGTGCATGCCGCTGGCCATCTTGGCCTTGGTTCGGCGAGAGCACCGGCGTTTGGCGGCCCTATTGGCCGGCTATTTCGTCTTCGTCATCCTGGCTTGGTGGCTGACCGCGCTACGCATCGACCGCTACTGGTCGCCCGGGTTGGCGTTGGTGGCCCTCTTGGCGGGTGTCGGCGCGGGCTGGGACCGATCGCGCGCGTGGCGGTGGTCGCTCGTCGCGCTGTTGCTGTTGGCCTCGCTGTACAACTTTCTCGTGGCCGTGGCCGGGCCCGGGGGGTACAACCGCTTCTTCGTATCCTACGCGCGGCTTCGCGATGCCCCCGAGCGCGTCGACGCCTGGTGCCGGTATTTCAATGTCCACGCGGCGGGCGGCCGGGTGCTTCTGGTCGGCCAGGCCGAGGTCTTCGATTTCGAAATGCCCGTCTTGTACAACACCTGGCTCGACGACTCGATCTTCGAGCGCTTGGTCGAGAACCGCACGCCCGAGGAGGTACGCGAGGCATTCCAGCGCGAGGGCATCACGCACGTGTTCGTCCACTGGGGCGAGATCGCCCGTTACCGACGCACCGGGTACGGCCGCTGGGATTTCGTCCGGCCAGAGGTGTTCGACCGCCTGGTGGACGCCGGCGTGCTGGAACCTCTGCCCGACCTGCCCAACCACCCCGGCCGCGGATACCGAGTGCGGTGCGCGAACAAGGACCGCCCCGCATCGAACAGCTTGCGCGTTGCGGGCAGCAACGTTGTCTTTAGGCCCGAAGCGGACCGCCCCATTTTCGCGGGCTCTATGCCACGTTCGGCACGCCGATGGCGCGGAGCAACTTGCGAAGTTCTTCGCGCTCTTCCGGCGTGAGGTCGCGCGACGGAGGACGCGACGGTCCGCCGGGCCGGCCGGTCAGTTCCAGCGCGGCCTTGACCGGGGGCGATTCGCCGCTGGTTCGGCTGCCCATCTTGCCGCGGAACGCAATCCACGCATAGTTGTCGGTGCTGTGGATGTCCATCGCCTCCTGATGCCGGCCCCGCTGGCACAGGTCCCAGATCTTCAGCTCGTGTTCGGGCCAGACCGTGGCCAGGTGCGTGATGAACCCGTGGCCGCCCAACAGGTGTGTCAGCACGCACATCAAGGCGTTGTCGA
>JANLFZ010000071.1:5273-15765 GCA_024653385.1 Thermoguttaceae bacterium
CTGGAGCGGGTCGTGTCGATCAAGTGGTCGCATCCCGGCGGACCGCTCCAGCTCCACCAGTTGGTCCATCACGCCGTGCGGGATGTTGTACCCCTGCCACCACGTGTTGTACACCATCAAGCCGATCTTCGCCGTATGGTCGTGCAGCCAGCGGATGAACCGGACGAAATCGTCGTCCGAGGGCGTGTGGTAGTACGTCGGGCTGACCTGAACGCCGTAGGCGCCCAGCGACTGGGCCAGTTGGGCCATCTCGAGCGACACGCGCGGGTTCGAGTCCTGCACCCCGACGACCACCGGCACGCGCCCGTCGGCCGCCTCGACGATGGCCTGGGCCACCGCCTTGCGCTCGTCGAGCGAAAGCACGTCGAAATCGCCGCCGGCGCCCACCGCCAAGAGGCAACCTTTGCCCGTCACCATCCCGTGCTCAATCACGTACTTCACGTTGGCGCGGATCGCGCCGAGATCGACGCGGAGGTCCTTCTGGAGGTTCGTGATGACGGGAATGAGGGGGCCGACGACGATCTTTCGGGCATTCTCCTTGGTGGCCGCCGACGGCAGGCGCATGGGCGCCTGCGGCGTGGCCGGTGCGCCGGCGGATGCCGGCGCCGCCAATACACACGCGCTCATCATGGCGGCAGACGCGGCGAGAAACTCGCGCCGCGGCAACGACGCGAAAGCGCCGCCGAAATCCCCTCGCGCGCTGCTGCCTTGGTCGCGCGCGGAAGCGTTTTGAGAAAAGCTCTCGGGTGTCATGACGCAGCGACTCCCAAACGGTGGATAGGTCGGGACGACCGCCCATTAGAGCCTCGCGCACGGCCTCCCGCAAGCAGCGAGGACACGCCGGAAGGCGACACCCCCATTTTCTCGCTCCTTCGCCGCGAAAACCGGGAGAGTCCCCGCGAACGGTTACTCGCGCGCGGCTTCCCAATGCCTCGATCGGGCGACCGCCTCTTGCCAGCGCCGGTGCCGGCGGTCGCGGTCGGCCGCCGACATGGCCGGAACGAAGCACCGGTCCAGCGCCCATTGCCGGGCGATCTCGGACGTGTCGCTCCAATACCCCACGGCCAGCCCGGCCAGGTACGCCGCGCCCAGGGCCGTGGTCTCGGCAACGACCGGCCGGCGCACCTCGACGCCCAACAGATCGGCCTGGAACTGCATCAACAGGTCGTTTCGGGCCGCGCCGCCGTCGACCTTGAGGCTGCTCAGCGTGCAACCGGCGTCGGCCTGCATGGCCTCGACCAGATCGCGAGTCTGGTGCGCGATCGCCTCGAGGGCCGCCCGGGCGAGGTGGCCGGCCGTGGTGCCCCGCGTGATGCCGAGGATGGTTCCCCGGGCGTACGGGTCCCAGTGCGGGGCGCCCAGCCCGACCAGGGCCGGCACGAAGTACACCCCGCCGCTATCGGGCACGCTGGCGGCCAATCGCTCGACGTCGGCCGACGACTGGATGATCCCCAGCCCGTCGCGAAGCCACTGGACCACGGCGCCGGCGATGAACACCGAGCCTTCGAGACAATACGTCACCTGGCCGCCGAGTCCCCAGCCGATGGTCGTCAGCAGGTTGTGCCGCGAGGCGACCGGGCGCAAGCCGGTGTTCATCAGCAGAAAGCAGCCCGTGCCATAGGTGTTCTTGGCCGACCCCGGCTCGAAACACGCCTGGCCGAAGGTGGCCGCTTGCTGGTCGCCCGCCACGGCCCCAATGGCGACGGGCGCGCCGAACCACTCGGCCGCCGTCCGGCCGTAGACCTCGCTCGACGGTCGGACCTCGGGGAGCATCGCGCGGGGGATGCCGAGCATCGCCAGCAGTTCGTCGTCCCAGTCGAGCGTGTGGAGGTTGAACAAGAGCGTTCGGCTGGCGTTGCTGTAATCGGTCACGTGCCGCCGCCCGCCGGTCAGACGCCAGACGAGCCACGAGTCGACCGTGCCGAACAGGATTTCGCCTCGGGCTGCCCGGTCGTGGAGCTGGAGCGTATCCAACAGGTGCTTGATCTTCGTGCCTGAAAAGTAGGCGTCGACCACCAGCCCGGTTTTCCGCCGGAACAGCGGTTCCAAACCGTCGGCCTTGAGGCGTTCGCACAACGGGGCCGAAACACGGCTTTGCCAGACCACCGCATTGGCCACGGGCCTGCCCGTGGCGCGCTCCCAGAGGATCGTCGTCTCGCGCTGGTTGGCGATCCCCAAGGCAGCCACGTTTTCGGCCGAGAGCGAAGCCCTTGCGAGGGCCTCGCGCGCCACGCGAAGCTGCGACGACCAGATGGCCTCGGGGTCGTGTTCGACCAGACCGGGCCCGGGCAGGATCTGCTCGAACTCCTCCTGGGCCTGGGCCACGATGCGGCCAGCGCGGTCGAACACGATGCCCCGGCTCGACGTGGTGCCCTGGTCCAGGGCGAGGATGTACTTCTCCATGATCGCCTCCCGAACCCCGTCGAAGCACCCGGCCTAGGGCTGCTTGGACGCTTCGGGCAGCTTATGCGCCCGGCGGATCTCGGCGGCAATCCGTGCAAGATCCGGCGAGCCGGCCGAGATCGCGTGCGACTCGATCCATGCCGCCTGGTCGGCCTGGAGTTCCGCCGCCGGAAGCGGCATCAGGTGCTCGCCCGCGGCCTCGGTCTCGCACGTGACCGCGGTGATCCGCGGCGTGACCTCGAACTCGGGATTGCGGCGCAAGACGATCTTCTCGATGGTCTTAGGCCTAGGCGCCAGCACCAGCACATGCTGGAACGGGTCGGACGAAGGGCCCAGGTGCATCGCCTTCGACCGGCTCAAGAGCTTGCCCGCCTGATCGAGCGTGAAGCCGTACAAGAGCGGGTAGCTCTCGCGCGAGCCGTCGCGGTAGACCACGTCGATGTGGCCGTAGACGGCCAGGGGCTTTCCTTCCGGCACGGTGCAGCCCAGGAAGAACAACCGCCGGGCCTCGAACCCGCACGCCAGCTCGATTGCGCCCGAGGCGGGGATCAGCGTGTACCATGCCGGGTAGCGGAAGAAGGGGATCGCGCCCGGCACGATCTCGCCGGCGGGCGCTTGCGCGGGCGACGACTTGGCGACCCAACCGGCCGGCATGCCCTTGCGGAAATCGACCTGGAAGGCCGCTCCCGCGTCGATCCGGCCGACCCCGATCCAGGCAAAAGCCGTGCCGGAATCGCCATCGTGGACCTCGATGCGGACCTCTCGTCCGCGCAGACCGGCAACATCCCACGACACCTCTTGCATGGGGTCGGCGCCGGGCGCCGCGGCCCGGCGAAGCACCTCGCCCGAGCCGGCATCGACCAAGGCCACGTAGTTCTGGTTGCGTCCTCCGCCTTGGCCGTCGTGACCGCAGACGGTCAGCCGAATCGTGTCGGCAGCCACGCGGAAGGCCGGCGAGCGGATCGCGCCGGTGCCGGGTTCGCCCCCACCCAGCGACGACAGATAGGGCTCGACCTTGCGGTTGGCGCCGTCGCGGTCGAGGATCGCCCAGGTGCTGCCCGGGGTGGGTGGGGGCAGTTTGAGGGCCTTGTACCCGGCCGATTCGGCGGCAACGAGGTCGGCAGCGGCCAGGACGGTCGTGGCCAGCAGGATGGCGGTCGCGGTGCGGGCGGTCATGGCGGTCTCCCATCGGGTGCATCGTCCACAGGGACCCGCATTATAGCGGCGCCGGGAACACCCACGACAGCCCACCCACGGTGCTTGCCCAGAAGCCCCCGTGCTACCGGGTGTCGCCCGGGGCAATCGAAGCGGCGATGTCGTGCGCGACTGCGGCCAAGCCTGCAACCGTGGAACTCGGGTCGAGCCAACGGACCAGCGGCACGCCTTCCAATGGGCCGGCAGCCACGGTCAGGGTGAACGTACTGCCGACGCCAGGCTCGCTGGCCACGGCGACGCGGCCGCCCAGAAGCTCGGCAAGACGCTTGGTAATGGCCAGCCCTAGGCCCGTTCCACTATACCGCCGCGTGGTCGACGAGTCGGCCTGGGTGAAAGGCCGGAAAAGCGTGGCCAATTGCTCGCCGGTCATGCCGATCCCCTGGTCGGTCACGGCGAAGGACATCTCCTCGCGTTGCGTGTCGCATGAGACGACGATGCGCACTTGGCCGCGATGGCTGAACTTGATGGCGTTTCCGACGAGATGGCACAGGGCCTGGTGGAGCCGCGAGGGGTCCGAGACGATCGTCTCGGGGATCGGCCCCGTCCGTTCGATGCAAAGGGCAAGTCCCTTTTCGTGGGCCTGGTTTCGGAGCTGGCCCACCACCTCGTCGACAACTTGTCGGGTCTGGCATGCGACGCGCTGGACCTCGATCCGACCGGCCTCCAACCGGGCGAGATCGAGGATGTCGTTGACGAGTTGGAGTTGGTGGTTCGCGTTGCGCCGGATCGTCGCGACGGCGTCGCGGCGTTCGGCCTCGGTGGCGTCCGGGTCGTCGAGGAGGTCGAGGAAGCCGAGGACGGCGGTCATGGGCGTGCGGATTTCGTGGCTCATGTTGGCCAGAAAAGCGGTCTTGGCCCGCACGCCTGCCTCGGCCGCCTCTTTGCCCGCCCGCAGGGCCTCCGCGGTCCGGGCGCGTTCGGCCAGGTGCCGCGCGGTCTTTCGTGCCGCGAAACCAATACCGGCCAATCCCACTGCCCAGCACACGGCATAGCCGGCAAGCACCTTGCGGGTTTGTGCGGCCAGCCCAGCCCGGACCTCGCCCACGGGAACCGACACGCTAATCGCCCCGCGCACGTCGCCCAGGCGATAACCCTGCTTTCCGTGACAGGCGAGACAAGCCGGTTCGGTACGGAGCGGTCGGATCAACCTGACCACCGGTTCCCCGGCCGCGCTGAGCACGTCGCTGACCTCGTCGGCCCCTTGTTCCAAGGCGCCGAGAGCTTCGGTTTCCCACGAGTCGGGCGCGTTCTTCGGGTTCAGCGGGCGCAGGCTGGTGATGCGCGCACGGATGGTCCCCTGGCTTGCCGCAAGCTCGTGGACTTGGCGCGTCATATAGGACGGATTGACCAGGGTCAGCAACCGCCCGGAAGGCGTCCTCAGGTCACGCTCCGGAACCGTGAGGAACGGGTTCGGCGGCGTCTGCTCGCTCACCGGCACATAGACGCCGCCCATCCACGCGTTCCATCGCCGATAGATCAGCTCCTTCTCATGGGCAGCCCGCGCGTAGTTGCGTGCCATCTCCCGATAATTCTGGTGCTGGCCAACGGCGTACCAGGCGGCCAGCGACGCGACCAGCGCGCTCCAGCCGAGCATCGTCGCAAGACCCGCGACGCCTGCGCCACTGGCCCACCGATTTGTGGTCGGCGGCGCAGGCTGCTCCGCGCTCGCCGTGTGCTCTGGTTGAGCGTTCAAGGGTGGCCTCGGAAGGGTGTCATGGCCCAGTCACCGTTCACGGGAAACGTCTTGTCTCGCGGCAAAGGGATAGGCACGTGTTTCGGCGCACAAGGGGCCGAACAACGACCCAGTCCCCAACCTTTAGGCTCCATGTGGCATTGAATGGGGGGGCGGCCACCCCCGGGCGCATGATGCGACCACACTGGACTCTATCAAAGGATCATAGCTCAAAACCTTGGCACGGAACGTGGCATTGCCCCGCCTCCATCCCCTGCGCGCCGTTGTCCATGGCCCCCCGGTACTCGCCATAGGCCGCGGCCAGCTCGATGAACGACAGGGCGTTCATCTTGCGCAGGATGCACGACCGGATCCGGTCCACCGTGCGCGTGGCCACGCCCAGTCGGTGCTCGATCGCCTTGTTCCCGGCCCCGGAAAAGATCAGCTCCAAGGCGAGTCGTTCCCGGGGGTCGAGCGACTCAAGGCGGTGGGCGAAGTCCATTCGCCAGCGTTTGCGGGCCAGAGCGGTGCGCTGGTAGCGCAGGGCGTCTTGCACGACCCGGGGCAGCTCGTCGGCGCAGCATGGCTTTTCGAGCACGCGGAAGGCGCCTTGCTCCATGGCGTCGACCGCCGCGCGCACGCTCCAGCAGCCGCTCAGCAGAATCACCGGGATGTCGCAGCCCGCGCGGCGCAAGCGTCGGAGGACTTCCATGCCGTCGATTTCGCCCAGGCAGAGGTCGACCACGGCGCACCCGATGTGCGAGGGATGCGCGCGGCTGAGGAAATCCTCTCCGGAAGGAAAGCCCTCGATCGGCACTCCGAGGGGAGCCAGGATTGCCGCAAGAGAGTGCCGCGCGAGAGGGTCGTCGTCTACGACAAAGATGGTAGGATCATTCGGCGCCATGCTACCTGCCCGGGATGCTGCTAGAGCGCGGGACGGACGCTTCCTTGCGTCCGCCGCAAGCGCGTCAGCACATTTCGCCGGAGGAACTGAAGGGTCGTTGCTTCACCATAGGCAACGTCTCCTGTCGTGTATTTCGGCTTTTTGAGCGGCATCCAGTAGCGTGGAACCACGTCATTCAGTGCGGGTTTCCGCCTGAAATCGCTCAGCACGCGCCGGGTGGCACGCCCTGAACGGCAGTGAAGGGCGTGGCCTGTGGGGCCAAGCCACGCCCATCGCTGCGCTCTGGGCGTGCCACCCGACCGAGATGCCACAGAACAAGGTCCTCTAGGTCGATTCGCCGGCCTCGTGGAAGGCGCGCACGAGTTCAGCCACCGACTTAACGTTCATCTTGGCCAGCACCTCGTGCCGGCGTTTCTCGACCGTGCGCACCGCGATGTTCAAGGCGTTGGCGATGGCCTTGTTCGGCAGGCCCTGAACGACCAGATCGGCGACCCGGCGCTCGTCGGGGGTCAACGTGCCCAGGCGATCGCGAATCTCTTGCAGGCGGCTTTCTCGTTCCCAGATCGCTTGTTCTTGTTCCATGGCCGCTCGGATGGCGTCCCATAGATCATCATCGTGATAGGGTTTGTCGACGACGGTCACGGCGCCGGCCTTCATCGCCCGCACCGTGGTCTGAGTGCGGGCATGGGCGGTCAGCACGATCACGGGCAAGAGGCTCTTGCGCCGGCGCAACTCGTCTTGAAGTTCCAGGCCGTTCATGCCCGGCATCCTCAAGTCGACGACCACGACGCCTCGTTGGCTCGGGTCGATGCTCGACAAGAACTCTTCGGCCGAGGTGAAGGCCCTGGCCTCGCAGCCCATCGAGTTGGCCAACGCACAAACCGACGCTCCCACGTTTGGATCGTCATCGATAACGAACACGACGCGATTCGAGGATGACATGGCCCCGTCATTCCTTTCCCACGGGCAAGGTGAAGTGGATTGCCAATCCTCCCTCTTCTCCGGTTGCCGTCCAGATGGTGCCTCCATGGTCTTCGACGATGGTCTTCGTGATCGAGAGTCCCAACCCCACGCCGCGCGGCTTGGTCGTCACGAAGGGATCGAAGAGCCGATCGCGGAGTGAGGGGTCCGGTCCTGGGCCGTTGTCCGCGACGGATACTTCGACCCATTGGCCGCGAGGCACGGCGCGGATCACGACCCGACGGTCCTTGCGAGGCGAATTGGCCAGGGCCTCGATGCCGTTGCGGAGCAGGTTGACCAGCACCTGCTGGATCGCCACGGTCTGGACGTGGACCAAGAGGGCCGGATCGACTCGATCGCACCGCAGCGTCACGCGGTTCGCCCGCGCCTCGTGGCCTACCAATAGCATGGCGTCGTCGGCCAGGCGCGCCAAGGGGACGGTTTGGCGTTCGGGCGGGTCGCGGCGCGCGAAGTCGAGCAGGCGTCGGATGATGTCGCCCGCCTGGCTCGCCGCCGCGCCGATCGCCTCGGCCCAACGGCGGATCTGGACCAGATCGGCCGATTCTTGCGAGGCGAGGTTTACGCACGCCCGGGCGAAGTTCATGATCGAAACGAGCGGCTGGTTCACCTCGTGGGCGAAGCCGGCCGTCGATTCCCCCAGGGCGGCCAGGCGCGAGGCGTGGGCCAGCTCCCACTCGAGTTCCGCCAGACGCCGCTCGGCCGCTTGGCGCTGGCTGATGTCGCGTGTGACCGACAATATCAGTGCTTGGTCCCGAAAACAGAAGAGCCGTGCGCTGACCTCGGCCGGAACCTGCCGCCCGTCCTTGCTCAAAAGTTCGGTCTCGAACAAGGCCGCGCCGTTCTCGTAAAGCGATTGCAAGATGGCGGGCAGTCGGCCTGAGTGCTCGGGGGGGACGATCTGGTCGGCCGCCATGCCGAGCAACTCGTCGCGTGTGTATCCGAGCATTTCGCAGGCCCTCGCGTTGACTTCGACAAGCCGCCCAAGTCCCTCGGGCGAAACCTCACGCACAAAGATGGCGTCGTTGGCGTTTTCGAGCAAGAGCCGGAACCGCGCTTCGCTTTCGCGGAGCAATTCCTCGGCCTGCACGCGAGCGGTCACATCTTCGAACGCCACGCCGAAGCGGCGCGGCCCGGCCGGAAACGCGCTAATGGCATAATGGCGCCCCAACGGCTCGACGAACAGCGACAACCGGGCGGGCTCGCCGGTCAGCGCGACCTGGCCATAGATCGAAATCAGCGGCGTGCGCTCGATGCCGGGAATGGCCTCGGTGACGCGTCTGCCCAACACGTCGGCCGAACGCAGCCCGGTCTGCGTTTCGAACGCGGGGTTCGTTTCGAGGAACACGTAGTCGACCGGTTGCCCGTGGTCGTCGAGCACCACCTCGTGAAGGGCGATGCCGTCCAGGGCGCCTTCGAAAAGGCTGCGAAAACGGCGCTGAGTCTCCTCCAATGCCTCGGCATCGGCGATCTTGCGCAAGGCGAAGGCCAGGTCGCCGACCAGTTCGGCGAACAGGCCCTGCGCTTCGTCGTCGTCCACGAAGGCCGACGGGACCTTCACCGTCAATACGCCGTAGACTTTTCCACCAAAGGCCAACGCGCGCGACAGTCCCGCGTGCCCCGACAACTTGGCCGACAGCGGGCAGTCGCGGCATTCCTGATCGGGGAGCTTCACGGTGACCATCCGGGGATCTTGGATCGCCGCGCCGGTGCAGGGCGGCAATTCGCCCCGCTCGATCTGCCGGCGCAACGTCTCGAACTCGTCTCCGAATCCCGAGGCCGCCGTCATCGTGGCCTCGCCCTGGTCGCTGAGCAGGGCGATCCACGCGCTGGCGTAGCCCAACGTCTCGGTCAGGTTGGCGCACGCCCGGTCGATCAGACGCTGCCGGTCGGTCTCGTGGACGATCAATTGGTTCACGTTGCGGATGGCCAGGAGCACGCGCTTGATGTGGGCCGCGCGCTGCTCGGCTCGCTTGCGCTCCGTGACGTCGTGCAGGATGCAGTGCGTGCAGAGGAACCGTCCGTGCGCGTCGTGGGCGCTGCGGCCGAAAAAACCGACGGTGATGACCTCCCCGTCGCCACGGAGCACATCGAACTGCACTCCGCGGACCTCGCCCGGTTGCTCAGACTGCGGCAACTGTTCGGCCAACCGCGACCTGCTCTCGGGGGTGAGAAAGTCGGCAAACGGCTTGCCGAGCACAGCCTCGCGGGTGTACCCCAAGAGGTCGAGCCATGCCTGGTTCACGACGAGAAGCCGACCCTCGGCGTCGAGCGATTGGTAGCACAACATCGACCGCTCGAAGAACAACCAGAACTGCTCCGCGGTGCCGGCCAGATCCGACGAGGACTGCGACGGGGGCGTAACGGGATCGGTTCCGGACACGGTGGCCTCGCTGGGAACGACCTTGATCATAGGCATGACGTGGGGCACGGCGTGCCCCCGCTGCAACAAACGAGTTTGCCGGTTCTTCGTCTTGGATGCAAGACGGAGAGGGGGCAGTGCCTGCCCGCTTGACGCCCGACGGTGACAGCCCCCACACGTTCGGGTACCCTGCGATGGCCACGGAAGCACCGCGGTCCCCGGTCCCGCGCAGGGAAATATTCCCCTCGCAGGGATGGTGCGGTTCCGGCGGCCTTGCGTTTGCTTCCTTCGTTTTGGGCTCCGACAACCTATGCTTGCCTGAAGGCGACTGTTCTCGGGAATGGTGCCCGAGAGCGATCGTCTGTCCCGTTGGATTCGCCCATGACAGCGCAGCCCAAGGAGATTCGCGTCTTGGTGGTCGACGATTCGGCGGTGATCCGGGCGATCGTTGCCGATAGCATCGCGGCCGCGCCGGGCATGAAGGTGGTGGGCACGGCGGCCGACGGCCGTCAGGCCCTGGAGATCCTCGATTCGGTTCGGCCGGACGTGATTACGCTCGACGTGCAGATGCCCCGCATGGATGGCCTGGCGACGCTCGATGCCATCCTGGCGCGCCGGCCCATTCCGGTCATCATGGTCAGCTCGATGACCAAGCGGGGGGCCGAGATTACGCTGGATGCCCTGGACCGGGGCGCGGTCGATTACCTCGAAAAACCCGACTATGGAGCCAAGACCCGAGCAGCGATTCGGGAGGAGTTGCCGAACAAGATCCGGGCCGCCGCGGGGCTCGACGTACAACGGATCATCCAGATTCGGCGGGATCGAAAAGATCGCCGTGCCGAACCGCGGCGCTTGCCGCGCCCGCCGGCGGCCGACCATCTGCCCGCCGCGCCCGAACTGGCCGACAAGTGCATTGCCATCGGCGTTTCGACCGGCGGTCCGCCCGCGTTGGCGTGCC
>JANLFZ010000071.1:15775-17375 GCA_024653385.1 Thermoguttaceae bacterium
TCGAGTCGCTGCGTGCACCGATGCCGCCGATCGTCGTGGTGCAGCACATGCCGCCCAGTTTCACCAAACCGTTGGCGTGGCGTCTCGACTCGCTCAGCGAGCTGTCGATCCGCGAGGCCGCGCACGGCGACCTGCTCGAGCCCAACCGCGTTCTGATTGCGCCGGGGGGAAAGCACCTTGAAGTGCGGCGCGTGGGCGGGGCCGTCAAGGCCGTGGTCCGTGACGGCACACCGGTCAGCGGCCACATGCCCTCGGTCGACGTCCTCATGAAAAGCGTGGCCGCGACCTTCGGCCCGAAATGCCTGGGCGTCATCATGACCGGCATGGGACGCGACGGGGCCGACGGGTGCGCGGCCATTCGGGCAGCGGGCGGGTACGTCCTCGGCCAGGACCAGGAAAGCTCCGACGTGTACGGCATGAACAAGGTCGCGTACGTCGAGGGGCACGTGGACCGCCAGTTCGCCTTGAGCGAGGCCGCCACCGTCATTGCCCGGCACGTGCGCACCCGGTTCGCCAATGCCCCCGCGCTGGACGGCGCGCCACCACAAGTTACGGTTGCCGTGAACCCCGTTGCCTAGGTGTCGTTCGATCAGGTCTTACCGCTTTACCGATTCTTTCAGGAGCCCATCATGCGATTGGTTTGGAACGCATCGCTTGCCACGGGATCGGCCCAGATCGACCAGCAGCATCGCAAGCTATTCGAGCAGCTCGCGGCGCTGGAGGACGCGATGAAGCAAGGCAAGGGGCGTCAAGAGATCGGCGCGATCCTCGATTTTCTTGGCGACTACGTGGTCCAGCACTTTGCCGACGAAGAGCGGCTGATGGACGAGACCCGCTGCCCGGCCGCCGCGGCCAACAAGCAGGCCCACGCGCAGTTCCTCTCGACCTACGCCGGACTGCGAAGCCGCTTCGACAGCGCCGGCGGCGGTCCCGCCTTGGTCCTGGAGATCCACGACATCCTGTCGAAGTGGCTCGTCGGGCACATCGGCGGCATCGACGTGCAATTGCGGGGCTGCACCGGCAAGGCCGCGGCCGGCGCCGCGTGCGCGGCCCGATAGCCGTGGGGAGCGTTGGAACGGCCGACAGGTGGTCCGCCGCCTACTTGGCGCCGAGGCGTTCCTGAAGCGCCTTCAGCGGCTTGGCGTTCTTTTCGTCCTTGAAGGGATTCGGGACCTCGGGCGGCGGTTGGAAGCCGCCTGGGCCGCCCTGGGCGGGCCAGCGGTAGCCGACCAGCTCGAGGGTCTCGCGGTGGTCCTTGAGGAGGTCCAAGAGGGTGTCGAGCCGTTTCTTGGCGTCTTCCTCGTTCAGTTCGTCCGCGGCGTCGAGGCCCTTGAGCTGTTCCTGGACCTTCTTTTTCTGGTCGTCGTTGAGCTGGACAGCCGGTGGTTTGCCGGTGACGAGATCGAGTTTGGCAACCAGTGCCGCGAGTTGGTTCTTGGGGTTGGGCCCGCGTCCGCCCTTGCCCGCGCCCATGCCGCCCTTGGCGGCCCCGCCGGGTCCTCCGCCGCCCATTCCGGGCATTCCGCCGGGAGGGCCGCCCGGCGGCCCGGCCATCAGTCCGCCGGGGGCGCCGCCGCCGGGCGGCCCTCCCGGCGGAATG
>JANLFZ010000729.1 GCA_024653385.1 Thermoguttaceae bacterium
TTGGCGTCGCTGGTCGTTGTCTGCGCGGCTCGTTCGGGCCTCTCGGCCGACGGGCCGCGCCGCAACGCACACTATCTCGCCCCGCCGGCCCAGGGCGAGGACTATCGCACGTGGCTTGCCGGGTTGAATGCCTACCGGCAAGCCGTGCGAACGTCGCTTCACCAGGGCGCCGGCTTCGACGACACGATGTACCGCCGCGCCGACCAGGCGTGGATGACGCGGAATTTCGTCTGCGGCTTCCTCTTCGTGTACGACCGCGCGTTCTGGGATCCCGACCATCACGCCTACCGCGTCGGGGCCTTGTGCGACGAGGCCCAGCGCGACTTCGGCGGCTACGACTCGGTCGTATTATGGCATGCCTATCCGCGGATCGGGGCCGATTCTCGAAACCAGTTCGACTTCTTCCGCGACATGCCTGGTGGGCTGGATGGCGTGCGCGAGGTGGTCCGCCAGTTCCACGCCCGTGGCGTCAAGGTCTTCCTGCCGTACAACCCTTGGGACACGGGCACGAGGCGCGAACCCGAGCCCGACGAGCAAGCCCTGGCGCGTCTTGTCGCGGCGCTGGAAGTCGACGGCCTGTTTCTCGACACGATGGCCGCCGCGCCGGGGGGGCTCCGCCGGGCCGTCGACGCCGTGCGGCCGGGCGTGGCCTTCGAGCCCGAGGGGCATCCCACGATCGACGAAACCGAGCATTGCACCGGGTCGTGGGCCCAGTGGCTTCAGCCATTCCCGGGAATCGGCGTGCTCCACCTCAAGTGGATCGAGCCGCGGCATATGCAGCACCAGATCCGCCGCTGGGACAAATCGCACCAGGACGAATTGGCGGCCGCATGGCTCAACGGCAGCGGAATCCTGGTTTGGGAGAACATCTTCGGCTACTGGAACCCTTGGAATGCCGAAGACCGGGCCACGCTTCGCCGCATGGCCCCCGTGCGGCGGCACTTCGCCACGACGTTCGCCCAAGGCCAGTGGCTGCCGTGCTTCCCCACGCGAGTGGATCGGGTGCATGCCTCGTGCTGGCAAGCAGGCGACGTGCGCCTGTGGACGCTTCTGAACGAGACCGGCCGGACCCTGACCGAGCCGGCCCTGGAACTGGACGACACCGGCGAACGGTTCTTCGACCTCTGGCGCGGCGCTCCGATCGAGGCGAAACGGGTGGAAGGGAAGGTCCGACTGGCATGGCCCCTGGAGCGTTTCGGGGCCGTGCTCGCCGTGGGCCCCAACGGCGACGTGGCGCCGTTCGCCCCCCTCATGGCGAAGCAGCGCGACGCGGCGGCCTTGCCCCTGGTGCGCCCCGAGGACGACCGCCACGTGCGGGCCTTGCCGGTGCTCGACCCGAAGCCGGCTCCGGCGGTGACGCCTCGACCCGATGGCGCCTTGGGGGCGGCCGGCATGCTCAAGGTCGAGGGCGGGCGCGAGACGTTCGTCGTCCGGCACATGCGGCGCGAGTGCGGGTGCTATCCCGATCCCGATACGCCGCCGCGGCAGTGGGACCGATTCCTCATCGGCACGCCTCACGAGCAAGTGATGGAGCACCGGATCACGGTCACGCTGGCGCCGTACCGCATCGACCCAAGGCCGGTCACCAATGCCCAGTTCGAGGCCTTCTTGTCGGCCACGAAATACACCCCGCGGTGCCGCGATAAGTTCTTGCATCATTGGGGCGGGCCGGTCTGCCCCGCCGAGCTGCGCGACAAGCCGGTCGTGTACGTCGATCTCGACGACGCCCGGGCGTACGCGGCCTGGGCCGGCAAACGCTTGCCGACCGAGTGGGAGTGGCAGCAAGCCGCCCAGCGGCATGGCGCGGCCTTCGACCGGGCCGAGGTGTTCGAG
>JANLFZ010000730.1 GCA_024653385.1 Thermoguttaceae bacterium
CCCGTGGGTGGAAGTACACCAGTTCGTTGCGCCGGGAACCCACCAGTTTCTCCACGGCCCGGAGCACCTTGCGGCGCACCGTGGCCTGCCGGGGCAAGAGGTCTACCAGCGTGGGCAGGTCGCTGTCCAGTCGCACCGAGGCTAAATTCTGCGACGAGACGAGCCGTTCGAGCACGCCGGCCGATTCGAGCAGTTGCTCGCAGGCGCCGACCCCCTCGCTGCCGATCGGAAGTCCCAGGCGTTCCTTGATCTCCTGCTGGGTCAGCTCGATGGGATCTTCGTCGATTCCTCGAAGGAATTCATAGACCTTGGCGACGTTCTCCCGGGCGGGGTAGGCGCTTTCGATGAAGTACTCCTGGACGAACCGGTCGGCCTGGTTGTAGAGCAACAGGCACCGCGAAGGTTTGCCGTCGCGCCCGGCGCGGCCCGCCTCCTGATAGTAGGCCTCGAGGCTGCCCGGCATGGTATAGTGGAGCACGAACCGGACGTCGGGTTTGTCGATGCCCATGCCGAAGGCATTCGTGGCCACCACGATCTCGGCTCGGCCCGCCATGAACGCCTCTTGGGCAGCGTGACGCTCGTCGGGGAGCAAGCCCGCGTGGTACACGACGGTGGTGCGGCGGGCCTGTTGGGCAAGCATCGCGGCCACTTCTTCGCATTTTTTGCGTGTCGAGGCGTAAATGATCCCCGAGCCCGGCGTGCCCCGCAGGAAATCCAGCAGAATCTGCGCCTTTTGCCTGTCGTTGCGCGCCGGCTGAACCTCGTAGAACAGGTTGGGGCGCGCGAATCCCGTGATGAAGGTGCGCGGATCGCGCAGGTCGAGCTGCTCGACGATGTCACGGCGCACCGCGTCGGTGGCCGTGGCGGTCAGCGCGATGGTCGGCGGGTTGCCCAGCAGGCGGCGAAAATAGCCCAGCCGCGCGTAGTCGGGCCGAAAATCGTGCCCCCACTCGCTGATGCAATGGGCTTCGTCGACCGCCAACAGCCGCAACCCCGCCCCGCGCACCACCTCGAGAAACCGCCCGCTGCGGAACCGCTCCGGCACCACGTAGACCAGCCGATAGCGCCCCGCCGCGATTCCGTCGAGCCGCGCGTACTGTTCGGCCACGGGCAGGGCACTGTTGATGTACGTCACCGGAAGCCCCAACGCGACGAGCTGATCGACCTGGTCCTTCATCAGCGCGATCAAGGGCGAAACGACCAGCGACAGCCCGTCGAAGACCATGGCCGGCAATTGGTAGCACAAGCTCTTGCCCCCGCCGGTGGGCATCACGCACAGGCAATCGCGGCCCGAAAGCACCGTCGCGATGACCTCCTTCTGGCCAGGGCGGAAGGACGTCAACCGGAACCGGGCGAGATGCGACTCCAACGATGCGCTGGACAGGTTTGGCATGCGCGCTGCGCCTGTTGATGGATTGCCCATTATAGCCGCGCGCCGCGGAGGCTCCCAGGAAGGCTTTTGCCACGAGGACGGGCTATTGCTCGGTTCCCGGCGGCGCAGTACAAAGGAGGTGGTGTCCGAGATCCGGGATGAACCCCTCCGGAGTAGCCAGTAAGAAGGGGCCCGATAAATGCTGCGCGTCGCGTCGGCACGCGCGGCGAACCTCCGGCGAGAGCTTTCAAACGCAGCGGCCCGTGCCGACGCTTCCGATATCCGGTTTCCGTCGAGTCCTCAACGCAAACCTTTGAGGAACGAAACGATGCGTTGGCGCTTTCGACCGATTGGGTGTCGCCTTCTGGCGACCGCATTGCTCTTGGTTGCGGCGGCGGTTGCCCGGGGCGAAACGGGGACGTTGGAGCTGAAGCGATTCGAGTCG
>JANLFZ010000731.1 GCA_024653385.1 Thermoguttaceae bacterium
CCTGCACCCTGTGGGAAAAGGTGGGCATCATCGCGCGCGAGATCTACGGCGCCACCGACGTGCTGGCGGACAAGAGCCTGCGCGACCGGTTCCACGCCCTCCAGGACGGCGGGTACGGCGAATTGCCGATCTGCATGGCGAAGACCCAGTACTCGCTGTCCACCGATCCGGGGCTCAAGGGCCGGCCGCGCAAGTTCGATGTGCCGCTTCGCGACCTGCGCGTGGCGGCCGGGGCAGGCTTCGTCGTCGTGCTCACCGGCGATATCATGACCATGCCCGGACTACCCAGAATCCCGGCCGCCGAGGCCATCGACATCGACAGCGACGGAAAGGTCGTCGGCCTGTTCTGAACCGACGGCCGACCCGTCCAGGAGGCCGCACGCCATGATCGCCCGAGGTATCCTGTTGGTGGCGCTGCTCGCGGGCCTCGTTGCGGACCGGCCGGCCATGCCCGCGAGCCCCCGGCCTAATCTGCTTCCCGACGGCGGCCTCGAGGGGTTCGGCCCCGACGGCCTTCCGCAAGGCTTCGCGCGCTATGTGTACGGAGCCGCGCCGGTCATCGCGCCCGACACCGCAATCGTCCACGAGGGGCGTCGCTGTCTGCGAATCTCCGCGGCGGAGCCCTCCGACACGGCGGTCTCGCAGGACTTGATGCTCACACCGGGGGCGGTGCTGCGTTTTTCCGGCTGGGTACGCACCGAACACCTCGTCCCCGAATCGCGCTCGTGGACACACGGCACGTTCCAGATTCAGGACAGCCAGGGCCGGCCGATCGCGCGGCTGAAGAACCACCGCGGCAACACGGAATGGACCTTGGAGACGGTCTTGTTCCGTGTGCCGGCCGACGGCAAGGTGCGGGTTGCATGCTTTTTCGTCGGCTTCGGCAAGGGCACCGGCACCGCGTGGTTCGACGATCTGCGGCTGGAGGAAGCGGCCCCACCCGACGCCGTCGTCGTCTCCGAGCGTCCGTTGGGGCGCGACCCCATCTCGCCCCTGTTGGTCGGCAATTTCATGGAGCTGCTCAGCGATCTGGTCCCTTCCATGTGGGCCGAGCAGCTCGATTGCACCAGCTTCGAGTTCCTTCGCACCGCCGAAGAGCGTGCCTTGCGCCAGTCGAGATTCTCGTTCGATCCGGCGTGGGATCCCCGCGACCGGCTGTGGCGCACGTTGGGCGGCCAAGGGGCCGAGTTCGTTCTGGACGACGTGCGTCCGTTCAACGGGGCCGTCTCGCAGCGGATCCGGCTGGCCGCCGGCGGTCGGGAGGCGGGCATCGCCCAGGACGGCATTGCGGTCCGACAAGGCGAGTCCTACCGCTTCGTGGGGCACTTCCGCCAGGAAGGGCTTGCCGGGCCGGTCCACCTCGAACTCCGCGACGCCGAGCGACTCATCGCCCAGGCCGCGGTCCCCTCGATCGGAAACGACTGGGCCCGATACGAGGCCACACTCCGGCCGGCCACCACATGTACCCGCGCCGCCTTCGTCGTGCGCGTCGCCACGCCCGGCACCTTGTGGGTCGATCGCGTGTCGCTGATGCCCGAGAAGAACGTGGCGGGCTGGAGGACCGACGTGGTCGAGGCCGTCCGCGCCATGCGACCCGGCATCATCCGTTGGGGCGGCAGCATCATCGAAGGCTATTCCTGGCGCGACGGCGTGGGGCCGTGGGAAAAACGGGTGCCGTTTCCCAACCGCTACTGGGGTCGCATCGACCCGAACTTTGTGGGCATCGACGAGTTCGTCGCTTTTTGTCGGGCGGTGGATGCCGAGCCGCTCGTTTGTGTCCGCTGGACGGGCCTCTGGCCCGTCCAGCGGACACAAA
>JANLFZ010000732.1 GCA_024653385.1 Thermoguttaceae bacterium
GACGTCGCTGCCGCGAACCAGTACCACCTCGAAGTGATCTTCATCGACGATGGATCCCAGGACGCCTCGTGGGAGCGGATCCGCGCCTTTGCGGCGGCGGATCCGCGGGTGCGCGGGATTCGCTTTCGCCGCAATTTCGGCAAGGCGGCCGCGTTGGGGGCGGGCTTTGCCGACGCGCGGGGCGATTTGATCCTCACGCTCGATGCCGACCTTCAGGACGACCCGCACGAGATCCCTAGATTCCTCGAAATGATGGAAACCGGCGTCGATGTCGTCAGCGGTTGGAAGAAGGTCCGCCACGACCCCTGGCATAAGGTGATCCCGTCGCGCGTGTTCAACGCGATGGTCAGCCGCCTGACCGGCGTGCGCCTGCACGACCACAACTGCGGCATGAAGTGTTATCGCCGCGAAGTCTTCGAAGAGGTGCAGCTCTACGGCGAGATGCACCGCTTCGTTCCGGTGCTTGCGGCCGCCCGCGGGTACCGCTGCGGCGAGATCGTCATCAACCACCGCCCCCGCAAGTTCGGCCGCTCGAAATACGGCCTGACGCGGCTGGTCAAGGGATTCCTCGATCTGTTGACGGTGAAGTTCCTGACCGGGTTCGGCCAGCGCCCCCAGCACTTTCTGGGCACGCTCGGCCTGGTCTCGTTCGTGGTCGGCGCCGGCGGCCTGACGTGGCTGGCCGCCGAGTGGGCGATCTCGCGGCTGCCGGGCATGGAACCCATCCACTTGCAAATGCGCCCGGCGGTCATCTACTCGGTCGCCCTGCTCTTGTTGGGTGGCCAGTTGTTGTCGATCGGCATCCTCGGCGAGCTGTTCATCGCGTACCACGACCCGCAGTTCCGCGCCTATTCGATCGCCGAGCGGACCCGAGCCACGGCGGCCGAACCGCCCGAGGCAACCAAGCGCCCCTAAGCCCGCAAGCCGTCTCCAACCCCCAACCAACCGCGGCCACCCTTCCAAACCGGCGGATGACGACCCGATGACGACCCCCGAGCACGACCTTCGAGCCCAGCTTCGCCGCTACGTCTACCTGGTCCTGGCCGCCGCGAGCGTCGGCGTGATGCTGGGCCGTATTCTCGCGGTCGACTCGGTCGATATGCTCGGGCTGGAGAAGTACCGCCGGGACACGATCGCCAAGGACCAGGCCGAGAAACGCAAGGAACTCCAGCGCCAGGGCATGCCGGCCGACCAGATCGAGGCGACCCTTCAAACGCGGCAAGAGAAGCTGGAACGGGCGGCGCGGCTCCGCCGCCCCTTCCTGAGCGGCAACGACCGGAGCCGGTGGTGTACGGTGCGGGCGCTGGTCGAGGACGAGATGCGGGTCGAGGGGGCGCCGTACGCGATCGACCGGGTCATCCAGGAGCAGGGTTGGGACACGATCGACATGGTCAAGCACGACGGCCACTTGTACTCGAGCAAGCCGCCGCTGTTTCCCACCTTGATGGCCGCCGAGTACTGGCTTATCCACCGTTTGACCGGCGAAACCCTCGGCACCGAGCCGTACGCGATCGGCCGGTTCATGCTCGCGACCATCAACGTCCTGCCGATGCTCGTCTATTTCTGGGTCTTGGGCAAGCTCTTGGAACGGCTGGGCGGCACCGACTTCGGCCGCGTGTTCGTCATGGCGGCGGCCGCGTTCGGCACGTTCTTGACCACGTTTGCCGTGGTGATCAACAACCACGTGCCCGCCGCCGTGTGCGCCATGATCGCCCTGTATGCCGCGCTGCGCGTGTGGGTCGACGACGAGCGTCCTTGGCGGTACTTCGTCGTGGCCGGCTTCTTCGGGGCGTTCATGGTGGCC
>JANLFZ010000733.1 GCA_024653385.1 Thermoguttaceae bacterium
CGCCGCGCCGGGGCCGCCCCGCGGCCGATCCTCGCCGCGCCCGTGCCGGTGCGGTCCTTGGCGCGCGTGACCCGGCGGGATCATCGTCAGCGACACGCGCCGGCGCGCCTTGTCGACCTCCAGCACCCATACCTTGACCACATCGCCCACCGCGATCACCTCGTGCGGGTCGCGCACGAAGCGGTCGGCCATCTGGCTGACGTGGACCAGGCCGCTGTCGTGCATCCCGATATCCACGAAGGCCCCGAAATCCACGACATTGAGCACCGTGCCGGTCAGCTCCATGCCGGGCACCAGGTCCTCGAGTTTGACGATCCCTCGCTTGAACACCGGCGGCGGGAGGTCGTCGCGCGGGTCGCGGCCTGGCCGTGCGAGCTGGGCCATGATGTCCTGGAGCGTCATGACGCCGACCTGAAGCGACTGGGCCAGCGCCGCGGTATCGACCTTGGCGATGCGCCCCGCCAGCGCCGCGGCCGCCTCCTTATTGCCTAGCTCGGACGGCGAGATCCCCAAGGCCGCCATCACCCGGCCCGCCACTTCGTAGCTCTCGGGGTGAATCCAGGTCGCGTCCAGCGGATTGTCGCCGCCGGAGATCTTGAGAAACCCGGCCGATTGCACGAAGGTCGCCTCGCCGATCCCAGGCACTTCCTTGAGTTGTTGCCGGTTCTTGAACGGGCCGTTCTGGACGCGGTGCTCGTAGAGCCGCCGGGCGGTCAACTGGTTGAGACCCGACACGTGCCGCAACAGGGCCGGGCTGGCCGTGTTGACGTCCACCCCCACGTAGTTCACGCACGACTCGACGACCGCGTCGAGCGATTCCTGGAGGTGTTTCGCCTTGACATCGTGCTGGTACAGGCCCACGCCGATGTTGGCCGGCTCGATCTTGACCAGTTCGCTCAAGGGGTCTTGAAGGCGGCGCCCGATCGAGATGGCGCCGCGCAGGGTGGCGTCGTATTGGGGGAACTCCTCGCGGCCCAGACGGCTGGTCGAGTAGACGCTCGCCCCGGCCTCGTTGACGATCACATACGCCACGCCCTTGTCCTTCAGTTCCTGCCCGAGAAGTTCCGCGACGAAGTCCTCGGTCTGGCGGCAGGCGGTGCCGTTGCCGATGACGATGGCCGTCAACTGGAACTGGTCGATCAGTGCGGCGATTTTCTGCTTGGCCTCCTCGCGGCGATCGGGCTTGCCCACCAGGAAGAACGTGTCATGCCCCAGCACGTTGCCGAACTCGTCCAGGGCGACCATCTTGCAGCCGCTCTTGAAGCCCGGGTCGATGGCCAGCACGCGGCGGTCGCGCACCGGAGGTTGGAGCAGCAGGTTCCGCAGGTTCCGGGCGAAGACCTCGACCGCGTGGGTTTCGGCCCGCTCGGTCAGTTCCCGGCGCACCTCGCGTTCGAGGCTCGGGAGGACGAGGCGCACCAGGGCATCGCGGGCGCACCCGCGGAGGAACTCGGCATGCGGATGGTCCGGCGGCGCGCACATCTCGTCGGCCACCCGATACATCGCGTCGAGGTCGCATTCGATCCGCACCCGGAGCACCCCAGCCCGCTCGCCTCGGTTGATCGCCAGGACCCGGTGCGGCGGAATCCGTTTGAGTTCCTCGCGGTAATTGAAGTAGTCGGCAAAGGCCTTGAGCTTGCGCTGTTCGGCCTTCTTCTTTTTCAGCTCGCGCTGTTGCCGTTTGATCTCGGCCTTGGCCGACTTGGGTTTCGGCTTGACCGAAGGTTGGGCCGGCGCCGACGGACCCGCCGCCGCAGGTACCGGCGCCGGC
>JANLFZ010000734.1 GCA_024653385.1 Thermoguttaceae bacterium
ACGACGAGGACGCCCAGAAGAAGCGCGACCGGATGAGCCAGATCCTCAACATCCCGGTCACCGACTTCGAGCTTTCGGTTCGCAGCCGCAATTGTCTCCAAAAGATGGGGGTGATGACCCTCGGCGATCTGTGCCGTTGCACCGAGCAGGAGTTGCTTTCGAGCAAGAACTTCGGCGAGACGAGCCTGATCGAAATCAAGGAAATGCTTGCCTCGAAGGGGTTGCGTCTCGGTCAGCTCGCGCAGGAACGCCAGGTCATCGAGGCCTTCGAGCCCGATTCGCTGAGCCCCGACGAACAGGCCTTGTTGAGCAAGCCGATCGGCGATTTGGCGTTGTCGGTGCGTGCCCGAAAGTGCATGATCCGGCTGGGCATCAATACGGTGGGCGAGTTGGTCCGCCACACCGGGGACGAACTTCTCGAGTGCAAGAACTTCGGCGTGACCAGCCTGAACGAAGTGCGCGAGAAGCTCGCGGGCTTGGGTCTGAAACTGCGCGGAGACTAACCGGGTAGCGCCCCCGGGGTCGCGCGGGCGGACCCGGCCATCGTGGACGAATCGGGGCCACTCAGGGTTTCTGGCCATCGCACTCCCAAGCCGTGGAGTAACCCGATAGGCCGCCATGGCGGACGCCCTTCGCATGAGCGAGTTCGAGTTCTCGTTTCAGGTTCGGGCGGTCGATCCCGGTTGCAAAGCGCGGCGGGGCGTTCTGCGCACACCCCACGGAGCCGTGGAAACGCCGGCCTTCATGCCCGTGGGCACCGTCGCGTCGGTCAAGGGCCTCGAGGTCGATCAACTCCAGCGCACCGGGACGCAAATGGTCCTGGCCAACGCCTATCATTTGGCGCTGCGGCCTGGGGAGGAAGTCGTCAGCCAGTTGGGCGGGCTACACCGCTTCTCGGGTTGGGAGGGCCCCATCCTGACCGATAGCGGCGGCTTCCAGTTGTTCAGCCTTGCCAAGATGACCAAGGTCACCGAAGAGCGGGCCGTGTTCCGGTCCCACATCGACGGACGCCTCTTGGAATTGTCGCCCGAACGAGCCGTGGCAATTCAAGAGGCCCTCGGGGCCGACGTGGCCATGGTGCTCGACCACGTGGTGCCGCTTCCCAACACCCCTGAAGCGATTCGAGATGCTGCCGAGCGGACGGTGCGCTGGGCAGAACGCTCGCGCCGGGCTGCCAAGCGAACCGACCAGGTGCTCTTCGCCATTGTCCAGGGCGGACTTGATCCCGAGCTGCGACGTTGGTGTGCCCAACGCCTGGTGGAAATGGACTTTGCCGGTTACGCGATCGGCGGATTGAGCGTTGGCGAGGCGCCCGAGCAGATGTACGGCACCTTGGAGGCGACCATCCCGGCCCTTCCGGAGGACCGCCCGCGCTACCTGATGGGGGTCGGCCGGCCGGTGGATCTCCTGGAAGCGATCCGACGCGGTGTCGATCTGTTCGACTGCGTGATGCCCACGCGAAACGGGCGCAACGCCACGGCGTTCACCGATCAGGGCCTGTTGAGGCTTAGGAACTCGCAGTACGAACGCGACCCGTTGCCCATCGAATCCGGTTGCCCGTGCGTTGCCTGCCGTCGCAGTCGGGGTTACCTCCGGCACTTGTTCATTGCGGGCGAGATGCTGGGGCCGATCTTGCTTTCGATCCACAATCTAACGTATTACCAGCGATTGATGTCCGACGCCCGGGACGCGATTTCGGCAGGCCGGTTCGAGGACTTCTACGAGGC
>JANLFZ010000735.1 GCA_024653385.1 Thermoguttaceae bacterium
CATCGAGAACGTAAGCCAGAAGGTCCCTTTGAGATAGTGGATTTCCGGGGCCCACAGCGCCCGGTTCTCGCCGTGGAACTTTTTCTGCCACGTGCCCTGCTCGATCGTCCAGACCAGGCCCAGGGGCGTCCACGCCTTCAGGTCGGGTGATTTCCACACGCGGATCCCCTCGTTGGTCTTCCACCAAGTGGGATGCCCGGTCGTGCCCGTCAGATAGTAAAGCCCGTCGGGCCCGAGCGCGATCGACGGATCGCGGAGCGGGTAATCGAACAAGGGTTTCAGCGGCGGCAGGGGGGGCCGGGTGGTGATGAGATCGTCGGGATCCAGCGCGATGCCCACATCGACATACTGCCCCCCGGCGGTCTGCCGGCACACCACCGCGACGACGTTCTTCCCTTGGCGCAGGGCCTTTCGGATCGCCGGCGTGGCGTCGTGCAATTCGTAGTCGGTGATGTACCACGCGGCCTCGAAGATCTTTTGGCCGTTGAGGAAGACCGTCACGTCTTCGTCGTGGTGTACGCGCACCGCCGCGGTCTTGAAGGGCCGGCCGTCGTACTCGAACGTCGTGCGGAGCCAGATGGCCGGGGTCTTCCAGACCGTGCCCACCATGGCCCCGGGCGTCCCCACGGTCCCGAAGCCCGCGCGCCCCTCCTTCCAAGTCGAATCGTCGAACTCCGGCTCGGCAAACCGCGGTCCGGGGTCCTCCAGCACGTATTTCCACGTGTGCGCCTTCTCGACGGCTGCCGGAACCAGCGGAGGCCGCGCGGCATTGGCGGACGCAAGGAAAACGAACACGTTGGCCAGAACGAACCAACCAATCGCACCAACGGGACGTGTCATCAGGCCGGCTCCAAGGTCTTGGGGCATTTCATGAACCGTGGTCAGTCGCCGCCAAGATACTCCCGAGGGTCGCGCTCCCGCAAGGTAACGAGCCCCGAGTTCTCGCCGAGCTGGAGGTGCGCGGCGACCCCTGGGTGGCGGCGGCAGTACTCGCGGGTTCCTTCTGGGCCGAGGACCAAGAAGGCCGTGGAAAGCGCGTCGGCCTCGGCGGCCGTCGGGGCCGCGGCCCAGGCGCGGACGATGCCCTGCGCCGGCCGACCGGTCCGCGGGTCGATGATGTGGGCCCCTTTCACGCCGACGCCCGAGCCGCTTACAGCCCGGCCGGAAAGCAGCAGCCGGCGTCCGCCGCGATCCGGTCCCAGGTGGACCGGCCAGCCGCGTTCGCCCGGCGGCGGGTCCAAGGCCAGCACCGTGCTCGTGCTCGCCGAGAGCAGGGCCGATGTCACTTCCCAGTCGGCCAAGAGCGCGGCCATCCGATCCAGGGCGAACCCCTTGCCGATGCCGCCCAGATCCAGGCACAGGCCGTCGACCAGGACCCGCACGACAGGGCGGTCGGCTTCGATCTCGTACACGGGCCCCTCACGGTGCGCGGCTCGCGAGGCGTACCCTGCGTCGAACGCGCCGTGGGTCGCCGCCTCGACCTCGCGGGCGATTCGCAGGCACGCCCAGGTGTCGGGATGGACGACCGTGGCCTGCCCGCGCCCCAGCCGATTGATGCGGAACACGTCGCTCGACTCGACGAACCGGCTGAGCCGGCCTTCGATCAGGTCCAGTTCGGCGAAGGTCGCGGCGACCGCCTGCCGCGCGTACGCCGGATCGTCGTGGACCACGGCCACGGAG
>JANLFZ010000736.1:0-1151 GCA_024653385.1 Thermoguttaceae bacterium
GCGTACACGACGGCCCGAGTCACGCGGGCCTCCGGGAACGCCCACCCTACCGCGCTTCCGTGGGTGGACGTGTATCACGCGCAATTGCTGGGGTTCCATTACCTGGAATGGAACCTGTTCAATGCCGGTCACGCTGAGACGCTGGCGACGGACCTCGACGGCATTCTCTGCGACGAGCGCACGGGCGCCCCGCTGCAACTGCCCCGGCGGCGGCCGGTGCTGGCGATTGTCACCGCCCGGCCCGCGAAGGCCCGTGGCGATACCGAGGCATGGCTGGCCCAGTGGGGTATTCGCTATCAGCGGCTCGTCATGGGCCCTTGGCCGACCTGGAACGACATGCCGGATGCCGAAGGGATCGGCCAATGGAAGGCCCGCGAATACCTGCGCCTTGGTGCCGCCCTGTTCGTGGAAAGCGACCCCGTGCAGGCCCGCGTCATTCAGGCTTGCAGCGGCCGGCCCGTGCTTTGCCCGGCCCTTGGCCACGTGCTTGCCCCGGCCCCTGCCGGCTAAGGCCGACGAGTCGCCTTGGCGACGCCCTCGGCCGAGCCCAGGCAATGGACCGTCGATCCGTTCGGGACACTGCGGCAGCGCAGTCCGCCACGGGCCGAATGGTCGATTCCGTCTTGGAATCGGTTGCCATGCACCGTTGCTTCGCGCTTTGAGGCGAATGGCTTCCTATAGCACCCACCCACCTGTGGTGTGAACGCATGTCACGTTGGACGTGATCTGTCCATGCGCCCCTGTATCATGGCGTGCGAAAGCAACCCATTGGTCACTCTGCGGCGCTTGCGAGAAGGCGGCGGCTTCGCTGGCCCACCACGAGTAGAGTCTGGAGGGCCCTACTGTGCATTGTCCGGATACTTTGGTATAGTCTCATCCGCCACCTTTGGGGGAACGCGCTAGCGGAGAACATGCCGTGGAGAAGCTCGACCAGTACGTGAAGATTGCCGAGGCTGCCAGGTTCCTCGGCGTCTCCCAGAACACCCTACGAGCGTGGGCGACGGAGGGGAAGATCCCCGTGCGCGTCAATCCCGCCAACAACTACCGTCTGTTTCGCCGAGAGGACCTCGAGCAGTTCCTGCGTGAGGTGGAGCAGTCGTTGCGGCAGCCCAAGAAGCCTCGATGAGAGGGAGGTTGCACCCAATCGGGGG
>JANLFZ010000736.1:1161-1670 GCA_024653385.1 Thermoguttaceae bacterium
GGGGACGCCTCCGGCATTAAACAACCAGTAGCGACTTGAAAGCTGGATCGGACTTCAGCCAATGAATCCAGGTTCTATTGTTCGGTGCCGCAATCGGGAATGGGTCCTGCTGCCGAGCGACCAGCCCGAGGTCCACCTTCTGCGGCCGCTTACGGGCGCGACCGACGAGTACATCGCCGTCCACAAGCGCCTCGCCGATTTGATCGGTTACGAACTGGCCGAGGAAAGGCTGCGCAGTGCGACGTTCCCACTGCCGACAGCCGCCGATTTGGCCGACGCCGCCAGCGCCCACCTGCTCTGGCAAGCAGCGCGACTGACGCTGCGCGAAGGGGCTACACCGTTCCGGTCGTTGGGCCGAATCTCCATTCGGCCCCGTATCTACCAGTTCGTCCCGCTCTTGATGTCGCTGCGACTGGACCCGGTACGCATTCTCATTGCCGACGACGTGGGCGTGGGCAAAACCATCGAGGCTCTGCTGATCGCGCGGGAACTCTACGACCGCGGCGAGA
>JANLFZ010000737.1:0-462 GCA_024653385.1 Thermoguttaceae bacterium
GGCGGAAATCGCTTTGGACGCTGGAGACCTGGGTTCCCAGGCCGATCGCAATGCCCACGGCCGTGAGGTTGCTGGCGGCGTCCTCGGCGCCGGGCATCTTCTCCTGGCGGTAGAAGAGGTCCTCGAAGTTGGTGCGCCCGCGCTTGAACGCGGTGGTCTCCATGTTCGCCAGGTTGTTGGCGATCGAGTCGAGCTTGGTTTCCATGGCGGTCATTCCCGTGGCCGCCGAATACAGCGCTTGAACCGTCATCGTTGGGACCTACAGACTCGGAATGACTCGATGGGGAAAAAGTAACCGTTCACAGGACTGTCCCAGTTTTCCCGGCGAAAAAGCGCGAAAATGGGATGGCCCCCTTCTTCTCATCAAACGCGCATCAGGCGGTTGACCAACCCCGACAACATCTGGTCCTGGGCCTGCATCATCTGAAGGTTGGCCTCGATGGCGCGCGAGGCTTCGATCAG
>JANLFZ010000737.1:472-1651 GCA_024653385.1 Thermoguttaceae bacterium
GTTCGACCATTTCCGACGTGGGACGCACGCCCGACATCTCGAGGTAGCCGGCGGCGACGCGCCGTTGGGCCTCGGGGACGGGCTGGGGGTCGGCCAGCGGGCGGAACAGGTTCTCGCCCGACTTGACCAGATCGCCCAGCGACTTCGGCTGCACCAAGGCCAGCGTCTGGGCCGAGTTCCGCTGCCGCAGCACGCCCTCCGGCGTGATCTCGAACGGCCCGGCGCCCGGATCGAGAACCACCGGCGCGCCGTTCTCGCTGAGCACGGGATAGCCCTGCTGCGTGACCAGCTCGCCGCGCGCGGTCAGACGGAAGTTCCCTGCCCGCGTCAAGTATTGTTCCTCCCCCTTGCGCACGACGAAGAACCCGGGACCGTCGATGGCCAGGTCCGTGACCGCCCCGGTCCGTTTCATCGGCCCGGGCGAGAAATCGGTCTTGGTCTGGCGCAGCATCGTTCCCCCGCCCGTGTCGTTGATCGTGCCCGACCCGTGAAAATCGAGCCCTTGAGCCGTCTCCTCGGCATATCGCGCTTGGAAAATCGCCAGTTCGCGTTTGAAACCTACCGTGTCGACGTTGGCCAGGTTGTTGGCGATGATTTCCAGTCGCCGAGCCTGGGCGTGGGCTCCGTCGGCCGAAAGGTATAGTCCGTAAGGCACGCCGTGCCTCGTGTCGTGGTGGTGCGCCCCCCTGCTCGAGGCTCGCCCAAGGCGACCCTTGCGCGGGCCATGGTTTGTGCAAGAACCATGCCCAAACGAAAGTGCGCGCGGCCGTTCCCTTGGGTACACCGCCACAACTTTTTGATGCGCAAAGACTTGCCCCAAGCCAAACGCGCGCCTCCGGATGCCGGACGCAACGCGAGACAACCATGCCGCGTGCAGGTCTTGCCGGGCCCAAGGCGCAGCCCTTGCCGGTTTGAAGGCGACCGTTCGCAGCCTGTCCCCTTCACGCCCGCGAACCTCCCGAGGCCCCGACGCCCGAGTCCGTTCGGCCTGCACCCTTCGGGCCCCCCGGTGACGAACGCCGCTTGCGCGAGTATAGTGGAGGTTTGCCGTAGGGACGCCACGCACTTGGCCTTTGCATCAGGAGAGAACCATGAGACGTGTGGTCGTTTGTTTGGCGATCTGCCTTGCCATGACTGTGGCGGCGCGCGCCGCCGATTCGATTCCGCCCAATACGCACC
>JANLFZ010000738.1 GCA_024653385.1 Thermoguttaceae bacterium
CTTGCGCTTCCTTGCTCTCTCATGTTTGCCCAACTTATTGTTTTACAGGCCCTTAGTGTTTGAAGTGCCTGCGCCCGGTGAACACCATCGCGATGCGGTGGCGGTTGCACGCGGCGATCACGTCGTCGTCGGCCCGCGAACCACCAGGCTGGATGATGGCCGCGATGCCGGCCTTGGCGGCCAGTTCGATGGAGTCGGGGAAGGGGAAGAACGCGTCGCTGGCCAGGACCGCGCCGCGTGCCCGATCGCCGGCCTTCTTCAGGGCGATCTCGACCGAATCGACCCGGCTCATCTGCCCCGCGCCCGCCCCCAGCAACATGCGGTTCTTGGCCGCCGTGATGGCGTTCGATTTGACGTGCCGGACGATCGCCCAGGCGAATCGCAGGTCGGTCCACTGAGCCGCGTCGGGGGCCGCCTCGGTGACCACTTTCCACTGGTCCTCGGGGTCGGGCAGCACGTCGGCGTCTTGGACGAGGGCCCCGCCTTCGAGCATCCGGTACGTCCAACGGCCCCGCGCGGCGTTCGGCGCGCCGGTTTTCATCAGGCGCACGTTCGTCTTCCATTTGGGCCGCGACGTGAGGATGTCCAGCGCCGCCAGTTCGAAGTCGGGGGCCACGATCGCCTCGATAAACAGCCCCGGCTCGCAGAGGACCTCGGCCGCGGCGGCGTCCATCACGCGGTTGAGTCCCAGAACCGACCCGAAGGCGCTAAGCGGGTCGCCGGCCAGGGCCAGGCGCAGGGCCTCGGCCAGACTCTCGTGAACCGCCGCCCCGCAGGGGTTGTTGTGCTTGATGACCGATGCCGCCGGCTCGGAGAACCCCCGCACGATCTCCAGGGCGCTATCCAGATCGAGCAGGTTGTTGTAGGAAAGCTCCTTCCCATGAAGCTGCTGGGCGCCCACCACGGTGCCCGGGGCGCCGTCCGGCAAAGCGTAAAGCGCCCCTCGCTGGTGCGGATTCTCGCCGTACCGCAGCACCGCCCTGCGGCAAAGATCGACCGTCAGCGCGGCCGGAAACCCACCGTCGGAGGCACCTCCGGCGAAGTACTGGGCGATCGCTCGGTCGTACCGGGCCGTGTGCGCGAACGCCTCGCCGGCCAGCTTGCGCCGCAACTCGAGGCTCGTGGCCCCCTCGGCCTCGATCTGGTCGAGGATCTCGGGGTACTGGTCGGGGTCGGTCGCCACGGTGACGAACGCATGGTTCTTCGCCGCCGCCCGAACCAAGGTCGGCCCGCCAATGTCGATGTTCTCGATCGCCTCGGCGTCGGTGACCCCCGGCCGGGCGACCGTCTGCGCAAACGGATAGAGGTTCACCACCACCAGATCGAAGTTCAAGATGCCGTGCTGGGCCAGGGCCTCGACGTCCTCGGGGTGGTCGCGTCGAAAGAGAATTCCGCCATGGACTTTCGGATGCAAGGTCTTGAGCCGGCCATCCATCATTTCGGGAAAACCGGTGTAGTCGGACACGTCGCGCACCGGGATGCCCTCTCCCTCGAGGTGCTTGCGCGTGCCGCCGGTGCTGAAAAGTTCCACGCCCTTGGCGACCAAGCGCCGGGCGAAATCCGCCAGGCCCCGTTTGTCGCTCACGCTGACCAACGCGCGCTGAATCGGCGGTCCGAACATCCC
>JANLFZ010000072.1:0-5241 GCA_024653385.1 Thermoguttaceae bacterium
TATGGAACCCAAGGGCGCTTCGCTTCCTTGGGTTCCATAAGATTGCCCAACTTATGGTTTTACAGGCCCTGAGGACCGTTCCCGGAGGCCAATCCCGGTTTTCGCGGCGAAGGAGCGCGAAAAACGGGTGGCCCCTTCAAGCGCGAACGGGTTCGACGGCCCGCTTCGGCCTCCCCCTTGGGCTTCCCATCCGATACAATGTGCCTTTTCCGTCCGCCAGCCGGGTCGTTTTGACCGACGGGCCGCTCTGCCAAGGACTTCGGCACATGACGCAACGCATCCTGGTCACCAGCGCTCTTCCGTACGCCAACGGGCCCATCCACTTGGGGCACCTGGTCGAGTACCTTCAGACCGACATCTGGGTCCGCTTCCAGAAACTCCGGGGCCGGCGCTGCATCTACCTCTGCGCCGACGATACCCATGGAACGGCCATCATGATTAGCGCCCGGAAGGAGGGGGTGTCGGAAGAAGACCTGATCGCCCGGATGCAAAAGGCCCATCTCGACGACTTCACCGGGTTCGACATCGAGTTCGATAACTACGGCAGCACCAATAGCGAGGAAACGCGGCAGATCTGCCAAGAGGTCTGGGCCGCCCTGCGCAAAGCCGACCTGGTCGTCGAGAAAGAAGTCACCCAGCTCTACGACCCCGTGGCCGGCACGTTTCTGGCCGACCGCTTCGTCAAGGGGACGTGCCCCTACTGCAAGACGCCGGACCAGTACGGCGACAACTGCGAGAGTTGCGGGCGCACGTACGGCCCCAGCGACCTCATCGACCCCAAGAGCACGCTCTCGGGGGCCACTCCCGAGCTGCGCAGCGCAAGGCATCTCTTCGTCAGCATCGAGAAGCTGCACGGGTTTCTCGAGCAGTGGACGCAAAGCGGGTCGCTCCAGCCCGAGGTGGCCAATTACCTCAAGGGGCACTTCCTCAACCAGCCGCTGTTGGATTGGGACATCTCGCGCCCCGCCCCGTATTTCGGGTTCGAGATTCCCGACAGCCCGGGCAACTACTGGTACGTGTGGTTCGACGCCCCGATCGGCTACATCGGCTCGACGCTCCAGTGGTGCAAGCGGCACGGCGAGCGTTTGGACGACTGGTGGCGTAATCCCCAGACCGAGATCCACCACTTCATCGGCAAGGACATCACCTACTTCCACACGCTCTTCTGGCCGGCCATGCTCAAGACGGCCGGGTTCAACCTGCCGGCCAAGGTCCACATCCACGGCTTTCTCACGGTCAACGGCCAGAAGATGTCGAAATCGCGGGGCACGTTCGTCCGGGCGGCCACCTACCTGAAGCACCTCGACCCGGCCTACCTCCGCTACTACTACGCCTCGAAGCTGACCGGTGGGGTCGAGGACATCGACTTGAACCTCGACGAGTTCGCCGCCAAGGTCAACGCCGACCTGGTGGGAAACGTCGTCAACCTCGCGGCCCGCACCGCGAAGTTCCTCGCGAAAACCGGGCTCTCGCCCGAGTACCCCGACGATGGCGGCCTGTTCGCCCAGGCCGCCGCCGACGGCGACGCGATTGCCGCGGCCTACGACGAGGGCGACTACAACCGGGCCATGCGCCTGGTGCTGGCGGCCGGCGACCGGGCGAACCAGTTCATCGAACGCAGCGCCCCGTGGAACCTCGCCAAGGACCCGGGCAAGGCCCGCCAGTTGCAGGACGTCTCGACGATCGGCCTGAACCTGTTCCGCCAGTTGGCGATCTACCTGGCCCCGGTCCTGCCGCGCCTGGCGCGCCAGACCGGCGAGCTGATGAACCAACCCATTACCGGTTGGGACGACGCGAAGACGCCGCTGGTGGGCAAGCCCGTGCGACGGTACGAGCACATGATGGTCCGCCTGCGCCGCGAGCAGGTCGATGCGATGATCGAAGAAAGCCGCGAGAAGGAGCCCGCCGTGGAAACGACCCCCGCCGCCGCGCAAGACAGCGATGCCCCGCTGAAGGCCGAGCCGCTCGTGGAAAACTACATCTCGATCGACGAGTTCGCCAAGGTCGACTTGCGCATCGCCCGCATCGTCGCCGCCGAGGATGTACCCGAGGCCAAGAAGCTCCTCAAGCTGACGCTCAGCCTGGGGGGCGACGTGCGGCGCACGGTCTTCGCGGGCATCAAGGCGGCCTACAAGCCCGAGCAACTCGTGGGCCGACTGGTGGTCTGCGTGGTGAATCTCGCCCCGCGGCAGATGAAGTTCGGGCTGAGCGAAGGCATGGTTTTGGCCAGCGGCCCGGGCGGAAGCGAGGTCTATCTCTTGTCTCCCGACGCGGGCGCGAAGCCCGGCGAGAGGATTCACTGAGGCGTGCGGATTGAGGGACGGAAAGTGTCGCCAATAATGGCGTGCGGCGGGCTTGAATGAGGTCGCCGCCCATGCAAACCGTCAAGTTTGTCTATTGGGAAGAAGACGGAGCCTGGATCGGCTATCTTCAGGATTACCCTGACTATTGGACGCAAGGCGAAACGCTGGATGACCTCGAGGAGCATCTGAGGGATCTGCACCGCGACCTGAGCAGCGGCAAGTTGCCCGGCGTTCGCCGGGTCGACGAACTCGTCGTGCCATGAAGCGGGTCGATCTCATCAGAACGATCGAGGGGCTCGGCTGCGTCCTTGTACGGCACGGCGGCAAGCCCGACTGGCACCGCAATCCCCTCACGGGCGTGTGCCAACCCGTGCCTCGGCATCGCGAAAATCAACGAACGCCTGGCCGATCATATTCTTCGGGAGCTGAGCAATCCCGCCACAAGCGGCCCCGACGACGAGTCCCCGAGAAAGGGTCCGACATGACTCAACGGCGCGGGTGACGGCTTCCCGCGAGCCTCCGCCGCCTCACGCGGCCTTCTCATTCTGGTGAGGGCTAGGTGGGGCGGCGGTTTCGGGGGCGGCCGGCAGCAGAATTTCGCCGTCGTCGCTGACATCCTCGAAACGCACCGAGACCGGCTTCGACACGCCCGACTCCTGCATCGTCACCCCGTACATCGTCGTCGCGCAGGTCATGGTTTTCTTCGAGTGCGTGACGATGATGAACTGGGTCCATGCCAAGAAGTCCTGGAGCACTTTGATGAAGCGGTCGATGTTCGCCTCGTCCAAGGCGGCGTCGACTTCGTCGAGCACGCAGAAGGGGCTCGGCCGGCTGCGGAAGAGGGCCAGCAACAGCGCCACGCACGTGAGCGTCTTCTCGCCGCCGCTTAAGAGCGAGATGCTTCGCAATTCCTTGCCGGGCGGCCGCGCGACGATCTCCACGCCGCTGTCGAGGATGTCGACGCCTTCTTCGAGCACGATCTCGGCTTGGCCGCCGCCGAACAGATCGCGGAAGAGCTGCACGAAATGGCCTCGGACCGTCTCGAGGGTCTCGGCGAACAGCTTGCGGCTGTCGGCGTTGATTTTCTCGATGATCCGCACCAGGGCGTTCTTGGCGTCGGTGAGGTCCTTCAGTTGGGTCGCCAGGGTCGTGTAGCGCGATTCCAGGCGGTCGAGTTCCTCGAGGGCTTCGAGGTTCACGTTGCCCAACTGGTTGATCTTCTGGCGCAGGTCGTCGATCTCGGCCTGGACCTCGTCGCGGCGGCGCTGCTCTTCGAGGCTTGCCGCCTGTTCCAATTCGGCCAGCTCGACGCCGTAGTCTTCGCGGAGCCGGTCGGCCAGGGCGGTGCGTTCGTGGCGCACTTCGTTGGTGACCAGTTCCTTGGCGTGGATTCGCTCGTCGAGCTTGCGGAGCCGGGCGCGCAGCCGCTGGGCGTCGGCGGACCATGCCGATCGCTCGGTTTGAATGGCCGCTTGCTGCGCGGCCAGTGCGGCCATTTCGGCCTGGTAGGCTTCCTTGCGGAGGTACAGCTCGGCGAGTTCCGACTCGGCGCGGAGCACGTTGTGACAGGCCTCGCTGAGGCGCCGCGCGCCCAGGGCCAGTTCCTCGCGGCCTTCGGCGACGGCACGTTGGCGCTCGGCCTGGCTTTCCTGGAACTGGCGCATTCGGGCGCGGAGGTTTCCGAGGCGCTCTTCGCTCTTGGCCAGTTCGACCTTGGCGCCGGTGGCTTGGCGGTCGCAGATCTGCCGCTTGGCCTCGAGGTGTTCGATCTCGCGGCCGAGGGCCGCCGTCTGGAGTTCGAGTTCGGCCAAGGCGGCTTGAGTCGCTTGTTGCCGGGCGCGGGCGTCGGCCAGGGCCGATTGAACGGCCTCGTGCTCCCGGGCGGCGGCTTGGAGTTCGGCCTCGAGGGCGGCCCGTTGCTCGCCGAGCTGGACCTGCCGTTCCTGGGCGGCGGTGATGCGGTGGCCGTGTTCGCCGAGGGCTTCGACCGCCAGGCGGTGTTCGGCCGCGGCCGATTCGGTCTGCTCGCAATCCTGGCGCATCAGTTCGTCCAGGCGCAAGACGGCCGACTGGGTCTGCTCGATCTTCGCCTCCCATTCGGCGAGCTGGGCGCGAAGCACCCGCAACTCGCTCCGCCGGGAGATCAGCCCGGTGGACGTATGGCGAGGCCCGACGGCCAGGGTACCGTCGGCGGCAAGGCGCTCGCCCGCGAGCGTGACGAAGTTCCAGCCGGGACCGGCGCGCCGCGCCAAGTCGAGGGCATGGGCCAGGGTCTCGACGAACCAGGTGCGAGCGAGCAAGCGGCGGACCAGGGATTCGTACGCGGGCTCGGTCTCGACGAACCGGTCGGCCCGGCCCAAGACGCCGGCCAGGCCGTCGAGATCGACCTCGGCCGCCGGCGCGATCGCGCCGGCGGGGGGTTCGAGCCAGACAAAGCCCACCCGGCCGCTGAACTGATACGGCTGGCGGCGCAGATGATCGAGCAACTCGGGCCCGGGGCGAAGCACCACGCACTGCGCCATCTCGCCGAGGGCGACTTCGACCAAGGGCGCGGCCTCGACGCTGACTCGCAGTAAGTCGGCGACGACGCCGCAGACCTGCCGGAACGGGCCGGGATCCGGCCCCCGCGCGACCGTCAGGACGTCCTTCACGCCCGGGCTGAGCCCTTCGTAACGTTTCTCGAGTTCCTCGAGGACCGACACCCGGCCCGCCGTGGCGCTGTGCCGCTGGCGCAGATCGACCAGTTCGGCATGGCGGCGCTCGCGTTGTTGCCGGTGGTCCTCGAGTCGGGCTTGGGCCGATTCGTGCCGCCGGGCGCGGCGGTCGGCCTCGGCTTCCAGCTCCTCGCGCGTTTCGGCGGCGGCGACGGCGCGGCCGAGGCGGCCTTCGACGCGATCGCGTTCGGCGCCGCGACGACGGTGGGCATCGCACTGATCAC
>JANLFZ010000072.1:5251-17374 GCA_024653385.1 Thermoguttaceae bacterium
ACGGAGCAGCCCCTGGATCTCGTCGCCCAGGCCCGCGATCTGTTGGTCGAGTTCGGCGAGGCGCTCTTGGTGTCGTTGGCGCGTCGCCTCCAGCGTGGCCGACCGGCTTTCCAGCGCGCTGGCCTGGTTTCCCAGCGCGGCCGCGGTGCGCATCTGTTCGAGGTAGGCCGCGCGGCGCTGGTGGTTTTCCTCGCGGGCCTGGTCCAACCGGGCGACGATCTCGGTCAGCAGGCGTTCCTCGTCGCCCAAGCGCCGCGCGATCTCGCGGTGCTGCGCTTCGGCCTCGCGCACGGCCTCGCCGGTCTGCCGGAGTTGCTGTTCGAGTCCGCCGGCCCGGACGCTCATGGCCGCCAATTGCCGCCGGTGTCGCTCGATCTCCTGTTCGAGGTCGGCGGCCCGGGCGCGTTCGTGCTCGGCGGTCGATTCGGCGGCGGCGATCCGTTCGCGGTTGGCGGCGGCGTTGGCTTCGACCTGGCGGAGCAGTTCGTTGATTTCGGCGGCCCGGAGGTCGGCTTCGAGCAAGCGGGTTTCGATCGATTCGGTCTCGGCGGCGACCGCGTCGCGCTCGCCGCGGAGGTCGCGCAGTTCCTGCTCGAAGCCGGCCATCCGCTCCGTCAGACGGCGCCAGTCGACCAAGGCCACTTGGGTGCGGAGTTCCTGGAGACGTCCGGTGTATTCCTTGTAGCGGCGGGCCTTGCCGGCCTGAAGCCTTACGCTGCGCAGGCGGCCGTCGACCTCGTCGACGATGTCGGACAGGCGAAGCAGGTTCTGTTCGACCCGCTCCAGCCGCCGCAGGGCTTCGAGCTTGCGGGCCTTGAAGCGGCTGATGCCCGCCGCCTCCTCGAAGATCACCCGGCGGTCCTTGGCCGAGGACTGGAGAAGAACATCGACCTTCCCTTGTTCGATGACGCTGTACGCCTGGGTCCCCAGCCCCGTGCCGGCCAACAAGTCGCGGATGTCGCGCAAGCGGCTGGGTTGCCGGTTGATCAGGTACTCGCCCTCGCCGCTGCGGTAGATCCGCCGGGTGATGTGGACCTCGGGCGTGTCCAGCGGCAACAGGCCGCTCGAGTTATCGAACGTGAGCGTGACCTCGGCGGCGTTGAGGGGGCGGCGCGTGGCCGACCCGTTGAAGATGACGTCGGCCATCTCCTTGCCCCGGAGGTTCTTGACGCTCTGTTCGCCGAGCACCCACTTGATGCCGTCGACGACGTTCGACTTGCCCGATCCGTTGGGCCCCACGACCACGGTGATCCCCTTGGGGAACTCGAACCGGGTCTTCTCGGCGAAGCTCTTGAAACCGACGAGTTCGAGGGCCTTTAGCATGCGTCGCAACGTGGGCAAGACCGCAAAACACGACCTCCTTGCCGCACCGGTCCGGTTATCGGAACGGATTGAGCCGAGTGAAGAAGGCCCGGACCGCCCCGGGCTTCTCTTCGGGTTCCGAAGCCACGGCGTCCTTGGACGACGCCGGCTCGCGGTCCTCCAGGAGGGGTTTCGCATCGGCCTTGGCGAAGAGGTCGGGAAGCGGGCTGTTGGCCGTCGGCCCCGAGCGCGACTTGCCCTTCTCCTCGGCGCCGTCGGCAACCCGGTCGTACGTCCGGCCGGCCTCCGGAAGGGCGTCGACTTCGAAACGGCTTGCCAGCGCCCCGCAAGCCTTGGCCTGCTGGAGGGCCTGGACGACGTCGGGGTAGGTGCCTCCCAACTCGACCACCGTGCGGAGCACGTCGTCGATCCGGGTCGAAACCACCCGCTTCTGGTCCGGTTCGTTGACGGCGAACTTGCTGATCGTCGCCTCGTCGCCGCCGCGACTGGTAATCAGGATGCGGTTGCCGGCTTCGAGAGAGAACGGCGGTCGGAGCACCTGGTCGCGGCCGAAGAGCACCACCTCGGCCCGGCGGCTGCGCGTGACGTGGACCATCGGCGGACCGGCCGTGTCGAGCACGTGGTAGCCGAACTGACCGCCGAGCATCTCGCCGCGGATGGCCGGGTCGTTGGCATTCATCGCCCACAGCGCCCGGAACGCGCCGTAGCGTGTCTCGGCGCTGGCCAGGTGGAGCATCTCGCGGAGCTTCTCGGCCGACGTGATGTCGTTCATGGCGCTGAGCGCCGTCAGGGCGAACACGCGGAACGCCGGGACGTTGCGCGCGGCATCGGCCAGCGGAGCCGCCGCGCGGCTGTCGTCCAGGTAGGCCAAGGCCTCGGCGGCGTAGAACCGCACTTCCGGATCGCCGGACTGGATTCCCTTGACGAGCACATCGATGCCCGGCTTGCCGATCGCCTCGAGCTGAAGCGCCGCCCGCGATGCGGTGATCGGATCGAGCAATTGCCGTTCGAGCATTGCCAGGCGGTCGATCCGCTCGGTCTCCGACTCGCGCAGGGCCACGGAGCGAAGGACCGCCATGTAGCGCTGGATGTTGTCCTTATATCGCGGATGGACATTGAGGTGGACGTACTGATCGTCCTTGGCGCGGGCGACTCCCTGCTTGAGCCCCCGATCGAACGTGTGGAACCGGCGGTTGATGGCGGTCTCGATCGTGGCCGCATCCTGGATCGACTTGTCCTTGAGCACCAACGCCAGCGGACGCGATTTCAGGGCGCGGCCGCCGCCCAGGATCCGTCCGCGGCAGCTCAACACCTTGTCGTTCTTGCTGTCGGCCGAGGGATCGACGAGCACCGGCCCCTCGGCCACGCCGTACGCGTGGCCGCTATGCACGGCGTTATCGAGCACTTGCAGCTCTTTCAGGTGGGTCTGCAAGAGGTATCCCCCCCGCAGGCTAGTCGTCTCGCTCTGCGACGGAACGCGCACCTCGACATCGAAACAGTCGTCTTTCTGGATGCCGGGCCGGATGACTGCCCGAACCAGCACCAACGACACATTGCCCGAGGCCAGCAGCCGGTTCGGCGCCTCCACCCCGCGCAACTGCATTTCCGAGACGAGAACGTCCCGTTGGGGCGAGGGTTTCGGATCGCTCCCGGTGCCCTTCAGGCCCGTCACCAGCCCGACCGACTCCAACACCACGGGGTGCAAGTTGTAGGGTACGGCCAGGTCGCCGACCAGACGTGTGGCGCTTTTCTTGGTTTCTTCCGGCGTCTCGGGACTTTGCGAACGCATCGTGAGCTTGTCCCAGGTGGAGCACCCGCCCAGAAGAACCAGGCCGCACAAGACGAACTCCCGACGGGATTTCATGGTGCATCGCGCTCCTTGCCGTGCTGCCCGCACCGACCAGACGACACCGTGCGAGCACAGAGAAGACAACCGCGGGTGGGGACAATAGTCGTTCCTTCCGGCTGGGTCAAGAGCGATGACCGGCACCTGACCGCCCTGCCATTGAACTGCCCGCTTGCCCCTTGTGGCCCCCCGCGTGTGCCGCTAGAATCCGACGGTTTTGGCAGTTAGAACAACGAAGGGGGGATCGCATCGTGAGCGTACCCAACCGCAAACGCCTGAACATTGCCGTTATCGGCGGGGATGGTACTGGACCGGAAGTGGTGGCCGAGGGGGTCAAGGTGCTTCGGGCTGTTACCCACCTTGAGGGGATCACGTTCTCGTGGAAGGAGTTCGATTACGGCGGGGAGCGGTACTTGAAGACCGGCGAGGTCCTCCCGCCGGGGGCCCTCGACGAATTGGCGGCCTACGATGCGATCCTTTTGGGGGCCATCGGCCATCCCGACGTGGCACCCGGCATCCTCGAACGTGGCCTGCTCTTGGCCATGCGGTTCCATTTCGACCAGTACATCAATCTCCGCCCTGTGAAACTCTTTCCCGGGGTCGAGACGCCGCTGAAGGATAAGGGTCCCGACGACATCGACTTCGTCGTGGTGCGCGAGAATACCGAGGATCTTTACGCGGGCGTGGGCGGGTTCCTCAAGAAGGGCACGCCCGACGAGGTCGCCTCCCAGACTGCCGTCTACACGCGCAAGGGCACCGAACGGTGTATCCGCTGGGCCTTCGAATACACCCGCAAGCGGAACCGCCGCAAGCGCCTGACCCTGGTGGCCAAGACGAACGTGCTGACGTACGGGCACGACCTATGGTGGCGCACCTTTCAGGAGGTGGCCAGGGAGTACCCCGACGTGGAAACCGACTACAACCACGTCGATGCCTGCTGCATGTGGATGATCAAGAACCCCGAATACTACGACGTGATCGTCACCACGAACATGTTCGGCGACATCATCACCGACCTGGCCGGCATCCTTCAGGGCGGCATGGGCGTGGCGGCCGGCGGGAATATCAATCCCGAGCCGGGCGGGGTCAGCATGTTCGAGCCCATGGGCGGAAGCGCCCCGAAGTACACCGGCAAGCACGTGATCAATCCCATCGCCACGATCAGCGCCGCCGCGATGTTGTTGGAGCACACGGGCTTTCCCGAGGCCGGCGCCCGGGTGATGAAAGCCATCCAGGTCGTCACCGGCACGAAGATGAAGAGCCAAGCGGCCGGCAAGATGGGCTACAGCACCCAGGAAGTGGGCGACTTGGTGGTCGACGCACTCTGACCGTGGGGCAGGTCCCTAACCCGCCGGTGTTGCCGCTGGGTGAGGCGACGTGTCGGCACCATGACCGATTGGCGGACCGACCGGCCGTGCTGGGCGTTCGGGCTGGTTTACCGCGGTCTTCCCGCGTAGACGTGCTTGCCCAGACCGTACGGCGGCAGCACGCGGTGGACCACCACGGGGGCGGCGTTGGTGTGGACGATAACTTCTTTGCCGTCCTTGATGGCCGTGTACCGCTTCGCCTCGGCCATGCCGGGCAAGCAAAGGACAAGGGCGGCCACGAGCGCGAGAACGAGTTTCATCGGGGTTATCCTCGGGGTGCGCGTTGTCGCGGGCAGGCCCGTCGGCCTGCCTTGTCGTTGTTTCGGCAGTCGAGGGCCGGCTTCCACGAAGACGCCGCTACTTTGCGCGTTAGCCGTTCGGCGATGGTTTTGCCGGTCGCAACGGCGGCACGGCCCCAGCGTCAAAGCGATCCGATTCGCGGTTGGGGACCTGTGGGGTTTCCCGGTTATCCGGATCGCGCGCCGCCGTAGAACGCCTGGTTCCAGCGAAGCTGGTTCTTCAGATCGCCCAGTCGCGTCCGGGCGTCGATCGTCACGCATTCCAGGCCGGCCATCTCGGCAAAATCCTCGAGGTGCTCCGACGAAAGGGCCTGCGTGAACACCGTGTGGTGCGGGCCGCCCGCATAGATCCATGCCGCGGCCGCGGTCTTGAGGTCCGGCCGCGGCTTCCACAGGGCCCGGGCCACGGGTAGCTTGGGCATCGGTTGCTCGGGGGCCACGGTCTCGACCTCGTTGACCAACAGCCGGAACCGTTCCCCCAGATCGATCATCGCCACGTTGACGGCCGGGCCCGGCGGCGCCGTGAACACCAGCCGCACCGGGTCGCTCTTGCCGCCGATCCCCAGGGGATGGATCTCGCACGAGGGCTTCGAGGCGGCCAGCGTGGGGCAGATCTCCAGCATGTGCGCACCGAGAACCAGCGGACCGGAAGGATCGAGATGATAGGTGTAGTCTTCCATGAACGACGTGCCGCCGGAAAGCCCACACGACATGATCTTCAGGGCGCGGACCAACGCCGCCGTCTTCCAATCGCCCTCGGCGCCGAACCCGTAGCCGTCGGCCATGAGCCGCTGGACCGCGATGCCGGGCAGTTGGCGCAGGCCGTGAAGGTTCTCGAAGGTGTCGGTGAAGGCGCCGAAGCCGCCGCGCTGGAGGAACGCCCGAAGGCCCAGTTCGGTCCGGGCAGCGTCGCGCAGCGAGGAACGCATTGCCCCCCCGGGCCGGAGCGGGGCTGCTACCTCGTACTGCTGGTCGTACTCGGCCACGAGGCGATCGACGTCTGCCTCGGGAACGGCTTCGATCTCGGCCACGACATCGCCCACGCCATAGCCGTTCACCTCGACGCCCAGCCGGATCTGCGCCTCGACCTTGTCGCCTTCGGTGACCGCCACCTGGCGCATGTTGTCGCCCAGCCGGGCCACGCGAAGGCCGCGCAAGGCGCAAAGACCGGCTGCCGCTCGTTGCCACGCGGCCAGCCGGTCTTGCACGTCCTCGTCCTGCCAGTGCCCCACGATCACCTTGCGGGGCTTGCGCATCCGCGAACAGATAAAGCCGAACTCGCGGTCGCCGTGGGCCGACTGGTTCAGGTTCATGAAGTCCATGTCGATCGTGGTCCAAGGCAGATCGCGGTTGAACTGCGTGTGCAGGTGGGCCAAGGGCTTCTCGAGCGCTGCCAGTCCGGCGATCCACATCCTGGCGGGCGAGAAGGTGTGCATCCACGCGATAAGACCCACGCAACCAGCCGCTGCGTTGGCTTCGCGGCATACTTGGAGGATCGACTCGGGCGTAGTGACGACGGGCTTGGCCACGACGCGTATCGGCAGGCGAGACGAGGCGCTAAGCCCAGCCACCACCCGGCGCGCGTTTTCGGCCACCTGGGCCAGCGCCGCGTCGCCATACAGGTGCTGGCTGCCGGTAACGAACCACGCTTCGAGCGATTTCAGGTCCATCGCAAAGCTCCTTGGGTCGGGTCATGCCGGAACCCACCAAGTTTATGGGGTTCGCCGAGGTGCGGCAAGGCGGGCCAACCCCGTTCGGCTCGGACGCCCGTGGGATTGTCCGACTCGCCAAGGCAGGCATGCGCGGCATAACCCGCAAACACCACCCACCCCGACGCCGCCGATCTTGTCCGTCGTGGCCGTCGCCCTCGGAATCGGGCAACCGTTCACGGGGGTGTCCCGATTTTCGCGCCGAAGGATCGCGAAAATGGGACGGTACCCTTCGGGTGTCGGGAATCGGTGACCTAGACTTTTTTGGTTCCCTACCGACTCGGTTCGTGACCGACTCGGTTCAAGGTCAAGGAGCCGGCGTATGCAATTCATCCACACCATCCTCCGCTATCTGGAACGCCTCGACACGCGCGAGTGGTTGTTCGTGTTCATCGGGGTGGTGGTCCTCGGCCTGGTCTGCCTGCGAGGCTTCGGTTCCCGGTCCTCGTACTGACTGAATACCCGGCCGGCAAACGATCGGGGATCGACATGTTCGAACTCTCCCATTTCCACTTCTCCGCGCCGCTGGCCTTGGCGCTGGTGGCGACTCTGGGGTACCTCGTTGGGCGGCGGCGACGCCAGGCCGACGGCCCGACGTTGCGATCGCGGCGAGAACTTCGCCGGGCCCAGGCCGTCGCGCGCGAACTGGAGCGGATCGCCTGGATGGTGCGCAAGAACCTCTCGCGCCACCACGCCAGTCTGTCGCGATTCAAGGATCGCGTCGGCAGTCTGAGCCGCCAGCAGGAAGAAGAAGCCTGGAAGGACCTCTGCCGCGAGGCCAACGAAATCCTCACGCCGACGCTGCGGCTTGCCACCCAGATTGCGACCGCCTACGACCAGATCCGCCAGCAGACGAACCACCTGATGGCCTTCAGCGAGGTCCGGACCGACCCGCTGACCGGCATCGCCAACCGACGGGGTTTGGAGGACGCCTTGGCCACGCAGTTCGCCCTGGCCTCGCGCTACGACGATCGCTTCGCCGTGATCCTCGTCGATATCGACCACTTCAAGAATATCAACGACCAGCAAGGCCACTTGCACGGCGATCGGTGCCTTCAGCAATTGGCCACGTTGCTCGACGAATCGGCCCGCGAAACCGATACCGTGGGACGCTACGGCGGCGAGGAGTTCTTGCTCGTCCTGCCGCGCACCGACCTGGAAGGCGCCGGCATGATGGCCGAACGCATTCGCGAAAAGGTCGAGAAGGAAACGTCGTTGAGCATCAGCGCGGGCGTGGCCGCGGTGGTCGACGGCGACACGGCCGAATCGCTCCTTCAGCGAGCCGATGCCGCCCTTTACCAGGCGAAGTCCGCCGGCCGCAACCGCGTCTTCCGCCACACCGGCCAGTCCATCGAATCGGTCCTCGAGACGGCCGACACGGCGATGGGAGCGTGACTTCCGGCCAGGGTGCCACGGCAGGCGTCACGCGAGAATAAGCTGCCCAGCCGGGAAGTCCTCGTCCGGCGTCCCCGTAGGCACGTCTTTCGGCCCCCGAGCCCCCGAAAGACTTGACAGTCTCCAGCCCGTGAACGGTTCGGTCTCGGGAGATCCTCTGTTTTTGGATTTCCGAAGGAACGAAAGAGCAAGGGCGCTGGCGCTTGCTTGCTCCTTCGTGCTTGCCCAACTCGTTCGATCACGGGCGCTTGCCGGGCAATTGACAGCGGCGTTGCCAGCCACCAGAATCCAGAGCGACGGCCACGTGTCGTGCCCCGAAGCCAATCCACCGACGAGGAGGTTTTGGAATGAGAAGCGATCAACGAGCCACGCCCAGGGGCCTTTCGCGCCGCCAAATGCTCGGCGGCGCGGCGGCCTTGGCCTCGATCAGTCTCGTGCCCCGCCACGTGCTGGGCGGGGCGGAACAGCCGGCCCCGAGCGATCGGATCGCCTTGGCGGGCGTGGGCGTCGGAGGCGTGGGTTTTGGGCAGCTTCAGGCGTGCGAGAAGGCGGGGTTCCAGATCGCCGTGCTCTGCGACGTCGACGACGCCTACGCCAAGAAGGCCCACAACCGCTGGCCCAAGGCCCGGCGATACCGCGACTTCCGCGAGATGCTCCAGGCCGAGGGCGACAAGATCGACGCCGTGTACTGCGGCACGCCGGACCACACGCATGCCGTGATCTCGGTGGCGGCCTTGCGGCGCAAGAAGCACGTCTGCTGCGTCAAACCGCTGACGCGCACGGTGCACGAGTGCCGCGCGGTCGTTGCGGCGGCCCGCGAGGCAAAGGTCGCCACGCAGGTCACCGCCTCGCCGAACACGAGCAACGCGGCATGCCGCACCTGCGAGTTGATCTGGGCCGGGGCGATCGGGCCGGTGCGCGAAGTCCACGTCTGGTCGAACCGTCCGCTGTGGCCGCAGGGCATGGATCGTCCGCCCGGCGAAGACCCCGTGCCCGCCACCCTCGATTGGGACCTGTGGATCGGCCCGGCCCCCATGCGGCCATTCAAGAACGTCTGGCCCGAGGGCTCGCTGGAGATCAAACAAGTGGCGGCCCGGGCGTCGAAGGGGGTCTATCATCCCTGGAACTTCCGCGGCTGGTGGGATTTCGGCACGGGGGCGCTGGGCGACATGGGCTGCCATCACCTGAACACGCCGTTTCGAGCGCTGAAGCTCAAGCACCCGGTGAGCGTCTCGGCCAGTTCGACGCGGGTGTTGCCCGAGACCGCCCCGCTGGGCTCGATCGTGACCTACGAGTTTCCGGCCCGCGAAGGCATGCCGCCGGTGCGCATCGTCTGGTACGACGGGGGTCTGAAACCCCCGTACTTCGCCGAACTCGAGGGCCGGCCCATGCCCGCCGAGGGCACCCTCTACGTCGGCGACGAAGGGAAGATGCTCGAGTCGACCGTTCTTCCGGCGGCCCGGGCGAAGAAGTTCGAGGGCGTGCCCAAGACGCTCCCCCGCCGCGCCGGCACCTGGGGCGAGTGGTTCGAAGCCTGCCGCGGCGGCGAGCCGGCCGGGTGCAACTTCGACTGGGCCGGACCGCTCACCGAGTTCGTGCTCTTGGGCAACATCGCCATCCGCACGGGCAAGTTCCTGGCGTGGAACGGCCCCGAGGGCAAGTTCACCAACGACGCGGCCGCCAACAAGTTCCTCCAAGAGCAGTACCGCGCCGGCTGGACGCTCTAGAGCATGGCGCACTCGCTCGGCGACCCGGTTAGCTCGATTCCGATGAAAGGCCAACCATGAGACCTTCGCTTGGCGTTCTGCTGGCGGCGATCGTTGGGGCAGGTCTCGACGCGGTCGATTGCAGCACCGCTGCCGAGTCCGACCAGACCGGCTGGGTGACCCTGTTCAACGGAAAAGACCTCAGCGGCTGGATCACCGGGCCGGACAGCCATTGGGTCGTCGAGGACGGCACGATCGCCCTTAAGCGCCCACCCGACGGCAAGGAACACAACGGCGACTACCTGTGGACCAAGGAGTCCTACGGCGACTTCGTGCTGGAGCTGGAGTTCAAGGTTCCGCCCCGGGCCAACAGCGGCGTGTTCCTGCGGACCTCGGACCTTGGCGACCCGGTTTACACAGGCATCGAGGTGCAGATCGCCAACTCGTACGGAGCCCAAGGGACCAACCGCGGCGGCACGGCCGGCGCGATCTACGATTGTCTCGCCCCGTCGGAGAACGCGATCCGCAGGCCCGGCGATTGGAACCAGTTGCGCGTCACCTGCCAAGGGAGCAAGATCGAGGTGGTCCTGAACGGCCAGCGGGTGATCGACATGGACCTCGACCGGTGGACGGAACCGAGGAAGAACCCCGACGGCACTCCGAACAAGTTCCCCCGCGCGATGAAGGACTTCGCCCGGCGCGGCCACATCGGCCTTCAGGACCACGGATTGCCCGTCTGGTATCGCAATCTGCGCATCCGTCCGCTGGACGCGGCGGACCTCCGGCGGTAGGCTATGCATCGTCGCGACGCGACGGTTGAGATCTCTCGAGAGAAACCGAGGTCTTTTCCTGCATCGAGGGAATATCCCATGCACACGGCAACGACGACTCTGACGGCCCTTCTCGTGGTTGGTCTCCTCGCCTTTGCGGCCCATCCGGCATTGGGCGGCGAATCGGGCGTCTATACGGCCGCGCCCGACGAGCACGGTCTGGTGCTGAAGACTCCCGACGGGCGCACGGTGTTCCGTTACATGACGAAGAAACCGGCCGGGTCGAAGCTCACCGCCAACAGCGTGTGCTGCCTCTATCCGGTGAAGACTCCCTCCGGCGAGGACGTGGTCGAGTTCGCCCCCGACGACCACCCGCACCACCGCGGCGTCTTCATGACCTGGCACGCCATCGACGGCAAGATACCGGCCGACTTCTGGGGTTGGGGGCAGTTCGCGCCCACCAAGGACCGGGTGATTCAAAGCCGCAGCGTCAGACTCGCCGAGGCCGACGCCCGGCACGCGGTCGTCGAGGCCCGGAACGACTGGGTGGCCGAGGGCCAGACGCTCATCGAGGAGACGACGACCATCGTGGCCCGGCAGCAGGGAAAAGCGTACGTCATCGACTTCGATTTTCGTCTGCTCCCGAAGATGGATCTAACCCTAAAGCAGACGGCCTTCAGCGGCTTCTGCGTCAAGTCGCGCAAGGGACCGTCGGCGGCGTACTTCGACCCGCAGGGCGAGGTGAAAAGGCCCGACCCGCACCACCTCAAGCCCGAGACCGACTGGCCGGCCGCCGAGTGGTACGACTACACGTTCCCGACCGACGGCAAGAAGGCCGGGGTGGCCGTGATCGATCATCCCGAGAACCCCAAGACCGCCTGGCACAACCTCAAGCCGATCGCGATGCTCAACCCGTGCATCGTGACGGCGGGCCCCGTTTCGCTCAAGGAGGGCCAGCCGCTGCGGCTGCGCTACCGCATGGTCGTCCACGATGGGCCGACCCCGGTGGACTTGCTGAACGAACTGGCCAAAAGGTGGCGCGCGAAGTAGGCGGACCGCTCTCAAGGCCGAGTGTCGGTTGGGAAGCGACGGGCTGCGTTGACGACCTTAGCCAAGGGAGGAACTTCCATGCAAGACATCGGTGTCGCGGTGGTTGGAGCGGGGTTCATCGGACCGGTCCACGTCGAGGGCCTTCGCAGGGCCGGCCTCAACGTGGTGGGCATCCTGGGCGTCTCGGATGACGAGTCGCGCGGGGCCGCCGCGTCGTTGGGCATCCCCAAGGCGTATCGCAGCTTCGACGAGATGCTCTCGGACCCCGCGGTCCAGTCGGTGCACCTCGCCACGCCCAACCGGCTGCACTACGACCAGGCCCGCCGGGCACTTCAGGCCGGCAAACACGTGCTTTGCGAAAAGCCCCTGGCGATGAACTCGCGCGAGTCGGCCGACCTGGTGGCCCTGGCCCGCCAAACCCGGCGTGCCGCGGGCGTGAACTACAACCTCCGGTACTACCCCCTGTGCCTCGAGGCACGCGAGATGGTCCGAAGCGGCCGGTTGGGCAAGGTCTATTCGGTCTGCGGCAGCTACGTGCAGGACTGGCTGCTGTATCCGACCGACTACAACTGGCGCGTGCTGGCCGAGGAGGGGGGGGAATTGCGAGCCGTGGCCGACATCGGCACCCACTGGCTGGATCTCGTCCACGCGATCACCG
>JANLFZ010000739.1 GCA_024653385.1 Thermoguttaceae bacterium
CTCCCGGGCGGAATTGGTCTGCGCGCCCGGGGCGATGGCCTGTTCAAGTATACCGCGGACCAGCCTCCAGTAGGAGACCAATCCATGTGGTTCGCGCCCCTTGATTGGTGCGTCCAGGCCATCGCCTGGGGCAGATGCCCCGCGGGCCATAGGCGTCGGCTCGGGGGCAAGAAGCCGACCTCACGCCGCGCACGGATTGAGCAACTCGAAGGGCGGGCGATGCTGTCCAGCTACAGCCCGTTTCCAGGGGTCGTCTTGGCTTCGGTCGGGGCCGACACGTCCGACGTCGCCTACGACGCCTTTGTCGATCATAGCGGCAAGATTGTGGCTGTCGGCGACAGCTATTCGCCGGAGACGTACAAGTCCCAGTCGGCACTGTTCCGCTTTGAGTCGGTGGGGACGCTCGATGCCACCTTCGGCACTCAAGGCGTGGTGACCACCGCGCTGCCGAAGACATCCAATACCTACGGCCGGGCGGTGGCCGAGTATCCTTCAAAGGAGAGCGGGAGCCCACCCGATCGGATTCTCGCGGGCGGCTTTGTCTACTACAGAAAGACGACTGGAACTGCCGCAGATTTCGCGCTGGCGCGCTACAACAGCAACGGGACCCTGGACGCGACCTTCGGCAATAGCGGGACCGTCCAAACCGACTTCGGCGGAGGCAATTACTCCTATGGCGAGGAGTGCATCAAGAGGCTCCTGGTCCAGGAGGATGGCCGGATCGTGGCGGCAGGGCAATTGGGGTTCGCCGATCAGCCGACTTGCTTCGCACTCGCCCGCTATACGGCCGACGGGCAACTGGACCCGAGTTTTGGAACGGAAGGCGTGGTCAAGACCTGGTTCGGCTCGGGCGATGCCTCGATAAGGGATGCCATTTGGCACGAGGGCAAGATCCTGGCGGTAGGGGCCTACTCCAACCAGTTCGTGCTCGCGCGATACACCCTCGATGGACAGCTCGATCCTGATTTCGGCAACGGGGGAATCGTGATAACCACCTTCGCGATGGACGCTGGGGCCAACGCAGCGGCGGTTGACTCGTCCGGCAACCTCATCGTGGTCGGGGCGTGCGGGGACCACTCCTCCCACTTGCATGTCACATTGGCCCGCTACCATCGCGATGGGTCGCTCGATACGACGTTCGGGACCGACGGAAGTGGAATCGTTGTCACTGAGGCGTTCCCAGGCGCGGCAATCGACGTTGCCATCCTGCCGGGCGGCGAGATTGTGGTGGGAGGCACGGCAACCAGCGACCCGTCAACCGGCCAGACCCTCGAAGGATTCATGGTTGCCCGCTACCACCCCGACGGAACGGTGGACAGCGATTTTGGCACGGGCGGAATCACGGTGACGCCGATCCTGGACGTAAGCGTTGATCCTCCTAATACGTGGGCGGGATCGATGGCGCTTCAGACGGACGGCAAGATCGTCTTGGCGGGCGGCGCCCCCGAAAGTACGCCGACGGGCACAAGGTGGCACCTCGCCCTGGCCCGCTACAACTCGGACGGGACGCTCGACGAGACCTTCGGCGTCGTCCCGCCGGGAATCACGGTCACGCCCACCTCCGGGCTGGTGACCACCGAGGCGGGCGGCACCGCGTCGTTCTCGGTCGTCCTGAATACGCA
>JANLFZ010000740.1 GCA_024653385.1 Thermoguttaceae bacterium
GGACCAAACCGGGCGCACAAGACCCGAGGCGATCCCGACGGCGATGCTCACTTGGACTTCGGCGACGGCGCGACGGCGATGATCGACCCCTGCCATCGGGAATCGAGCACGGCCGAGGCCCGCAGCCACGGCGCGCCCGACGGCGTCGCGCTATCCAACAGCAGCGTGTAGCTGGCCGAATGGACGCCCGAACGTGGCTCCTGCTGCGTGGTCTTCGGCGGCGGCGGGGCCAGCGTGGGCTCGCTGCCGGGCTTGACTCCTTCCAGCGGCCGTTCCTTGGGCTTGGGGGCCTCTTCGGTCGTGGTCGGGGCATGCACGGCGCGGCAGGCGTTCAGGGCGTTCAGGGCCGCGGCACGCACCCGCGCCGACGGCTCGACGAAGCACCCCGACTCGTCCTTCTTCGTCGCCACCTCGTTGAGCTTGTTCATGACCTCCGCACTGCAACAGCTCGGCGAATTGCAGGTCTGGCACATGTTGCCGGCGCACTCGCACAGCGCGATGGCCGCTTGATACCGGACCTCCTCCGTGCAATCGTCGAGCGAAGCCAACAGGGCCTCTTGTACTTCCTTCTTATACCCCTTGCAGCCGCAGCAGATCGTGGCCAAGTACTTGATGGCCTTGATTTTCTGGGGGGCCAGGTCCTGGTCGATCTTGATCTTGGCCGCCGTCGCGATGGCCTGGTTGCCCGACAGCATGTTCGCCGGGTCGCCGATGCGCTTCATCGGCATTTTCCATTCGCGTTGCGGGTTGTTGCCGCGGCGGTTGAGCGTGGCGTCGCGGATGCGGCCAAAGCCGAGTTTGTCCCAGAAGGTAACGGGCGTGTCGCGCGGCGGGATGGGAGGGTTGATCACGCCGGCCGCTTCGGCCCCGAAACTCGCTGCCGCGCAGACAGCCAGCCCGGCAAACACGGCGGTCGCCGCGACGATCCGCAGATACCGCGTCGTAGTCATCGTCGAGTACTCCTCGTCCTGAGGGATATTGCGCTGGCCGAAGGATGGGATCCTACCGTTGGGCTAATATCCCCGGTACGAATAGACCGACCCCACCCTTCCGGTGAGTCCACATCTCGTTCATCGACTTCCGTTTTTTCGGTCTTTAGCATCCTTGCGGCCTGGGGTATCCTTTGCCTATTTTTCCTATCATCACAAGTCATGTGACCGCTCACAGGCCGGGGACAGTGCCATTTTCGCGCTCCTTCGCCGCGAAAACTGGGACAGTCCCCGCGAACGGGTACGAGGTTGATCGTCGACCGGGTCGATTGCCACGTCTGCGGATCATTGCCAGGGCCCCACGCGTGACGTATTCTCGATTAACCGGCCCTGGGAGCCGGGTCGGCCGGGCGGCCCTGCCGACACGGTCCGGCCGGTTGGATGTCGTGCCGATCTTCGTCAAGGAGTCGAGAATGAAAACGTGGTTTGCGATTCCGGTTCTTTCGGCCTTCGTGCTTGCCTTTGCCTCGCCTGCCAGCGCCGCCTATTGCGGCGCCGATGGGTACCGGCACTGCAAGCCCCGCAGTGCTTGTTGCGGCGCGCCGCCGTGTTGCACCGTGACCAAGACCTGCCAGGAGGTGGTCTACGAGGAGAAGCAATTCACCGAGTACGAATCGAAGTTCAAGGAG
>JANLFZ010000741.1 GCA_024653385.1 Thermoguttaceae bacterium
GCCAGGTCGGCGTCGAAGTAGACCTGCCCGACCGCCGCGCCTGGCCGAACGGATGCACAAAGAAGCCAAGCAGGACGTGATCATGGTCCGCCCGTTCACCAAGCCCGACGACGTTCACGGGATGCTGGCGGCCAAGGGTATTTTGACCAGTGAAGGTGGAGCCACATCGCACGCTGCGGTGGTCGCCCGTCAATTTGGCGTCCCCTGCGTGGTCGGCGCCTCCGCAATTCGGATCGACCTCGATAAACGCGTGATGGAAGTCAACGGCGTCGTGGTCAAGGAAGGGGATTGGATTTCGCTGGACGGCGGCAGCGGCGAGGTTTTCATCGGTCAATTGCCGTTGATCACCCCGAGCCTGGACGAACAGACCGACCTGATGACTCTCCTGTCCTGGGCGGATGAGATTTGCGCCCGACCCGGCGTCCGCAAGGGTCCAGAAGGCTATCCCACCACCGGGTTGCAGGTCTGGGCCAACGCGGATTATCCCAAGGACGCCAAACGCGCGCGCGCCTACGGCGCCAGAGGCATTGGTCTGTGCCGCACCGAGCACATGTTCTTCGAGCAGGAGCGCCTGCCCATCGTCCAGCGGATGATTCTGGCCAAGAGCAGCGCCGAGCGGAGCGAAGCCCTCGACGAGCTGCTGCCCTACCAGCGCTCGGACTTCGTGGGCGTCCTACAGGCAATGGAGGGCCTGCCGGTCATCATCCGCCTGATCGATCCGCCGCTCCATGAGTTCCTCCCGGCCGCGAGGGATCTGGAAGAACAGATCATCTCCCGGCGGGTAGCCAACCTGGCTGGCTTCCTGCTGGGTAAGGAAGAGCCCAAAGAGGTCCACGATCTCGAGGACATGCTGGCGGCGGTTGAAGCGATGCACGAAAGCAACCCGATGATGGGCTTGCGCGGCGTGCGGCTGAGCATCGTCATGCCCGAAATCGTGGAAATGCAGGTGAGGGCGATTTTCGAGGCGGCCTGCAACATCAAGCTGAAGGGTCTCGACCCGCGTCCTGAGGTGATGATCCCGCTGACCGGCCACGTCAACGAATTGAAGTGGATTCAGCCGCGGCTCGAAGAGATTGCCAGGAAGGTGATGGAAGAGAAGGGTGTTCACGACCTGCACTACAAGTTCGGCACAATGATCGAAATCCCGCGAGCAGCCGTCACCGCCGGGGAGATCGCCGAAGTGGCCGAGTTTTTCTCATTTGGCACCAACGACCTGACCCAGATGACTTACGGTTACAGCCGCGATGACGCCGAGCGCAGCTTCCTGGTAACCTATGTCGAAGCCGGCATCCTGCCGAAGAATCCCTTCCAGACGCTCGACCGCGACGGCGTGGGACGTCTGATGCAAATCGCGGTCGAAGACGGCCGGCGAGCCCGCCCTGAGCTGGAGGTCGGGATTTGCGGCGAACATGGCGGCGATCCTGCATCCATCGAGTTCTGCCATCTGGTCGGGAACAACTACGTGAGCTGCTCGCCATTCC
>JANLFZ010000742.1 GCA_024653385.1 Thermoguttaceae bacterium
CCAGGTCTTTGAAGCTGAGGAGTTTATTCGGAATCTGCCGCAGCACCATCGCCACATGGCCGCGCTGCTTGAAGATCGAGACACGAAAGCGTGCCGCGTCGCCAAACGCGAACCCGAAGTCCGAACCACCCACCTCCTGGAGTTCCTGCTGGCATCGCTCCGGGGCGATGCTCTTCATCAAGGCGACGGTGTCTTCCGGCTCCAGCACCTTGGTCTCCAGCCGGATGAGCCGCCCATCGAGCCGGATGACCGGGGGTTGGCCCGTGGTGATGTGCAAGTCGCTCGCCTTGCGTTGAACGACCGTCTGAAGCAGCTTGTCGATGAGAATCGAGGCCATGGAAACCTCCCAGTCGCGCCACGATTATTCACAACGAATCTGAACTTCTCAAGGGCAGAGGGCATTACGGGGTCATCACCCGCCCAAGAGTCGTGCGAAAGTAGCCACTCAGTCCTCGTCGGTCGGTTTCGCGGTGCGGACGACCTCCTCCAAGGTGGTGATGCCGCGGCAGACCTTTTGGAGGCCATCGACGTACAGCGTCTTCATCCCCTCGCTGACGGCCGCGCGACGGATTTGATTCGTCGGCGCTTCGTTGAACGTCAGCTCGCGGATCTTGGGCGACATGAGCATAAGTTCAAAAATGCCAATGCGCCCACGATATCCCGAACCGTTGCATGCCGAGCAGCCCTTGCCCTTCATAAAGGTCGCATTTGCAGCCATTTGGGGGGTTACTCCAGCGGCACTCAGGGCTGCCTCGCTCGGGTTGTACGGCTGCTTGCACTTCTGGCAAACGACACGGACCAGTCGCTGGGCCATGATGGCCACCACGCTGCTTGCCACCAGATAGGCGGGTACGCCCATGTCAATCAGACGTGTAACAGCACTGGGCGCATCGTTCGTATGCAGCGTACTGAAAACTAAGTGTCCAGTTAGAGATGCTTGAATGCCCATCTGCGCTGTTTCAATGTCGCGCATTTCGCCCACCAGAATCACGTTGGGAGCCTGTCGCAACATCGCACGGATCACCCGAGCGAAATCCAGCCCAATCTCGTGTCGAATCTCCACTTGGTTGACCCCAGGGAGGTAGTACTCGACAGGATCCTCCGCGGTGATGATCTTCCGATCGGGTGTGTTCAAGTCGTTCAAGGCCGCGTACAACGACGTGGTCTTTCCGGATCCGGTCGGACCCGTCACCAGAATGATGCCGTTCGGACGCCGGATCAACGCCTTGAACTTCTGGTAGTCCTCGTCCGAGAATCCAAGCTGCCGCAGTCCGATGCGGATGTTGTCCTTGTCGAGAATCCGCATGACCACCGACTGCCCGTGGTTCGACGGGATGACGCTCACCCGCAGGTCGAGTTCCTTCTCGCCAATCGTGACCTTGATACGTCCGTCTTGGGTCCTTCGTCGCTCGGCAATGTCGAGTTTCGC
>JANLFZ010000743.1 GCA_024653385.1 Thermoguttaceae bacterium
GGCCCTCGCGCGGGCGCTGCTCCCCGGCGCTGTAGCGCTCGCGGTAGCGCTGGCGCCGGGCCGCGCGCTCGGACTGCCACGCCCGCCAGGCGTCGCGCCAGCGCCGGTAGCGCTCGACCTCCTCGCCCGTGTAGCGCCGGGCAAAGGGAATCGTGTCCTCTTCCTCGACGCCGGCGGGCCGGGCCACCATCAACCATCAACCATCAACCACTTTACCTGCCATGGAGTGCATTGCCGGGGCGGACTCCAGCGCGGCTAGAAGCGCAGGGGCTTGATCGAAAGAATCGCCCCAGGTCATGCTGGATTCCCTCGAGGAACCCCGCTTCATGGAGGAGCTGGGTGTGGTAAGCGATCTGCTCTTCCGAGAACCCGGGGATGCGCAACTCGCACGGCTCGACCGCCGAAGGATGCCCCTCGACCGCCAAAAGGATCTGGCGGACCAACTCCATGTCACGCTTCATCCGCGGCGGCCTCGCCCGACTGCGCAAGTCGACGCCTGCGGATCTCCAGTGCCTCCTCGACGGCCGCCTGGATCTCCTCGGGCGTTGGCTCAGTCCAATCGGGCTGCCTATCGTCCGGCACGAAATCGTCCGTGCAGCCATCCCAAACGAGCCCCTCTGGCGTCACCCCGCCCACATTGAAGATTCTCGGGAACACCGGATACTTGCGACCGGCCATCGCCGCACCTCGAACTACACTAGACCCAGTTTCTGCCAGACTGCCCAGCAACGAGGAAACAACTTTTGGACAATCTCCGCGGAGTACATAGTCCAAACGGCTACGCCGAATTCCGCAAATCCCTCGTGTGCGTCCCTGCGAACGCGCGCGCCCAGCAAAGTCTGAGCGGCGTGGGTGTCCAACTCCTTCTTCCACGCACTCTGCCAGTCAGGACTCCCGCTCAGTGAAAACTTGCCGTCAACCGCGTGGGCGAACTCGTGGGCGTACCGGCGAGCAATTTCATGCACCGTCTTTCCGCCGTTGAGGAACAGGATGCCCTTGGCGGAATCATACCCACCTTCGGCCTTCTCCGACGCTCGAGGATACCGCGCCGATAAGTGCTTCCGCAATGCCTCGAAAGTAGGGAAGAACCGGTATTCGCGGATGTTCTTCGTGAAATGGATCAAGGCATCCAGGCTCATCCTGTCGAACACGCTGCGCGCCGCCGTCTCCCAGGATTCGCTGTTCGGGATGCCTGCGTCCTTGAGGGCTTGAGCGAACTTCGCCGTGGCGGCCGCATGATAGCGATTCCGGCGTTCCCCCGAATCCGACCCACGGGATTCGGACTCCGGCACGTTGTGCCATCGGTGCTCGTGGAAGACCTGTTCGCTGCCGGCGGGGCTGGTGCGACGCTGGCCCTCGCGCGGGCGCTGCTCCCCGGCGCTGTAGCGCTCGCGGTAGCGC
>JANLFZ010000744.1 GCA_024653385.1 Thermoguttaceae bacterium
CTTGAACCTGGTGGTGCACCAAGGGCAACTTCAGTTCGTTCACGATTACGTGGCCTGGGGTCCGGGTTGTCCGTTTTCCTGTACGCCCGGCAAGTGGTACTGGGTGAAACTGCTCAAGACCGCCGACGAGATGAAGGGAAAGGCGTGGCTCGACGGCGATCCCGAGCCCGACGCCTGGATGGTCGCTTGGCGTCAGTACGACCTCACCCTGGCCGGGTACCCGGCGCTGGTGGGTTGCTCGGGAAATGCGGCGGCCGGCCATTCGACAGTGTCGTTTTCCGAGTGCAGGGTCGCCGTGATCGGTGCGGTCGCGTCGGAATGCTATGCGAAACGGCCCACCTGGCACGAGACGATGCTCGCCAGTGCCGAGGCGATTGCCCGGCGCGAGGGGCCCCGCGTGCCCGCCCCGGCAGGCGAAAGCGACAACCCGCGGCACGTCAGGCTTTGGAAACTCCTCCACCGCGACTTCGCCGATCGGCAGTCGCGGCGCGAGATGGCACGGGAGCGCGAGGACCGCATCTGGGCCAGGGACTGGACGCCGGGCGACTACGGCGAACTGGCCGGCCGCTACGCCGGCGCCACCAGGGCCGGCATGTCGGATCGGGCACGCGACCTGGCCAAGAAGGTGAAGACGTCGCAGGACCTCGATGCGGTGCGCGGGTTGTACCATCGCTCGCGCGACATCGACGAGACGCTGGCCCGTTGGAACGATGCCAACCTCCGCTCGCTGCGAATGGCCGTCGACGATCTTACGCGCACCTGCGGCGCGCAGTACCCGCGCGGAGCAGAGTTTCTCCGGCGAATCGCGGCGATCGAAGAGCAGATCGCCCTGGCGCGCGGCTCGGGCGCAAAGGCAACCGACGTCGAGCGGCTTTACGAGGCCGTCAAGCAGTTCGATTCGCTCCGCGCCGAGGCCTTGCTGGCCAATCCCCGTTTGGATTTCGACAGGCTGCTGGTGGTCAAGCGCAAGGACGCCCGGGACCTGAAGCGGCCGCGCGTGCGTGGCGAGGCAGGCAATTTCGTGGGCAACGACGTGGTGGGGTTCCTCAACGGATTGCCGATCAATTTCCAGGGCAACGGCTACCTGCGCGAAATCCCCTTCGACAACGAGATCGGCGTGCTCTCGCTCGCGCGAGGGACCGCCGAGAACTCCCGCCTCGCGACCCTGTACCGACCCGAAAAACCGGTGTTCGTCGGCGACCTCAAGCTGCATTTCGATGCCGACCGGCTGTTGTTCTCTTCGGTCGGCAGCCACGGGCGGTGGCAGATCTTCGAGATCGGCATCGACGGCAAGAACCTCCGGCAGGTGACGCGCGGCGACGAGGACGACGTCGACAACTACGACGCCTGCTATCTGCCCGACGGGAGGATCCTGTACGCCTCATCGTCCTGCTACC
>JANLFZ010000745.1 GCA_024653385.1 Thermoguttaceae bacterium
TCGAGACTCGGATAGCCCAGGCTGAAACGCATGAGGAAGCGGTCCAACTGGGCCTCCGGCAGCGGGAAGGTGCCCTCGTGGTCGATCGGATTCTGCGTGGCGATCACGAGAAACGGCGGGGCAAGCGGGCGGGTTACCCCGTCGACCGTCACCCGGCCCTCGGCCATCGCCTCCAGCAGCGCCGATTGCGTGCGCGGCGTGGTCCGGTTGATCTCGTCGGCCAGCACGATCTGGGCGAAGATCGGGCCCGGACGAAACTCGAACTCCGTGGTCTTCGGATTGAACACCGAGGACCCGGTGACGTCGGTGGGCAACAGGTCGGGCGTGCACTGGATGCGCTTGAACGAGCCGCCCACGCTGGCCGCCAGGGCCCGGGCGAGCATCGTCTTGGCCACGCCCGGCACGTCCTCCAGCAGGATGTGCCCCTCGCAGAACCAGGACACCAGCGAGAGGACGATCTGCCGCCGTTTGCCCACGATCACTCGCTCGACATTCGCGATGATCCGCTTCGCCACCGTCGGCACGTCGACCATAGAACCCCCGTCAGGCCCCCGGCATCGAGACTCCGCACGGCGCCTCCTCGGCACTCGATGTTCCAGTGTAATCGAGCCTCGCGAACGAAGCCAGCGCCGAGCATTCAGGCAGTCGTCGCCGCGGAGCCGTCTCAGGGGTTCCTTGCCGCGCGCGAGAAGCACAGCGAGTACAACTGGGCGTTTTCCATCTCGAATCGCAGCCGCACCGGCTTGCCGGCCAGCCGGCCCACTTCGGGACCGGCCGACCAGGCCACGACCTGGTCGATGGCGTCGCCGCAAAGCGGGGCACAGTCGGCGGCGCGGAATCCGTCCAGCGGCTTGCCGTCGGCGTCCTGGATCTCGACCCGCACCCGGCCCTGGGGCGCCGCGTAGTTGATCACGAGCCGGTCGCCCTCGAATCGCAGCGGTTTGGTGACAAGCTCACCCTGGGTGGCCGCCTGGACCGAGACGAACCCGTCGATCCGGTAGGTGAACCGCCGTACCCGGCTGCTCGGTCCCCGGTAATACGCCTCGGTGGCGTAGACCGAGTACTCGGTGGGGTTCCCCGGCAGGCGCACGAGGCCCCAGGTCATGTAGTTGCTGCGATTGCCGGTGCGGTCCTGGGGGGCCGTCACGGGGATCACCGCCTCGGAAAAGCGGCGGAACGTGCGGCCGTCGCGGCTGGACATGAAGATCGGCTCGACCTGTTCGCCCCGCTCGGGGTGAAACCGCGTGGGGAAACCGATCAACAAGTGCGGCGCGCGCTCGTAGGGGCGCCGCGCGAACACCTCTACACGAACGCCGTGCGCCC
>JANLFZ010000746.1 GCA_024653385.1 Thermoguttaceae bacterium
ACAACAAGAAGATCGAAGAGGGCAAGAAGAAGGTCCAAGACCTGAATGCCCGGTTCGCCGACTGGTACTATATCATCGGCGACGACGTGTACCAGAAGATCCACCTCGGCTACAAGGACATCGTCCAGAAGAAGGAGAAGAAGGACGAGGGGAAGAAGGAAGAAGCCAAGAAGGAAGGCGAGAAGCCGGCCCCGGACACTCCGGGCGAGTTCAAGGACCTGAGCAAGGCCATTCCGGCGGCCAAGCCGGGCGAACCGGCCAAGCCCGCCCCCGCCGACCAGAAGCCGGCAATGCCTGCCCAGCCCAAGCCTGCCGAAGGCAAACCGGCGGCCGAGGCCGGCAAGCCCGCGGGCGAGGCCAAAGCGCCGGCGGCGCCCGAGAAGAAACCCGAGCCCCCTGCCCCGCCGCCGGCGCCGCCGGAGAAAAAGCCCGAAGCGGCCAAGAAGCCCGAGACCCCGGCGCCCGCGAAGAGCTAGGCCCGGTGCGTGCCGGGTCCCGCATGAGGAACGACCACGGCCTTCACCGACTCGGGTCGGTGGAGGCCGTGTTGTTTGTTTGTGGAAGGTTGCGGCGTCTGCGCGGAACGCGGGTTCCCAGGAGCGCGAACGATGGGCCGCCCCGGTGAAGGGTCGGCAGCTCCCCGAGGGCGTACTGATATCGTGGTTCGCTATCCGTGCGAGCGCGGCGCGGCTACAATGCCTCGAATGCACCGCTTGGATACCGCCCGCCCCGAAGGCTCCCCACTCGCCCGAGGCTACTACGCCCCGGTGGTCGGCACCATGCTGTGTCTGGCGTCCGCCCTGGGTTATAGCACCGTCAACCTGCTGTTGCGCAGACTCGGCACGCGGTACGACCCGGTGTGGATCATCTGGGCCAAGGAAACGATCACCATCATGCCGCTGGTCCCCTGGCTGGCCTGGCGCCTCGTCCGAAGCGCCCCCGACCGGTCGGCATGGCGCGCCATCGCGGGCCTGGCAGCGATCGGGCTCTTGACGAACACGGTGGCCACCCCACCCCTTGTCTGGGCAATGGGCGTCATCGGGTTGGCCATCGCGGTTCCGCTCTCGCTGGGAGTCAACCTGATTGCCTGCGCCGTGTTCGGCCGGTGGTACCTGGGCGAGCGGGTTTCCGCGCGCACGGTCCTGGCCATGACCTTGCTCATCATTTCCGTGGCCGTGTTGAGCATGGGAGCCGTCCGGGCCAACGAGTCGATTTCCGATTCGGCGTT
>JANLFZ010000747.1 GCA_024653385.1 Thermoguttaceae bacterium
TGTAGACGCCCGAAAGCACGATGGCCGCCACCAACCAAGCCAACGACCCGCCGAGCACCGCCAAGAGGATATTCGTCCCCACGCCCAGGCAGTATCCGAGGAGCAAGATACCCAGTTTCGAGCGGCGGTCGCCGAGCTGGCCTATGGGGAATGCGGCCGCGGCGCTGACGAGATTGTGAAGCGTGTACAGCAGCACGGCCACGGACACGGCGCCTGCGGTCCGGCCGGCATCTTCGCCCAGCCCGCGCGCCGCCAACCAGATCAAGAACGTCCGCGAGAAGTCGCCCAGGCCGAACAGCCCGACGCCGATCAAGAACAGCCAGAAGCCCTTGGGGAACGGTTGCCTCGTGGGTGGGTCCGAACTTTCGACGCGCTCGGGCGGAGCCTTGCGTTCCTTGACGAGAAAGAACATCGCGCTGGTGGCGACCAAGCCCGGGGCGAGCGTCAGGAGGATAATCGAGTGGAACTCGATGCCTGCCCAGACCAAGAGCGTGGCGGCCAGCGGGCCGGCCACGGCCCCGAGCATGTCGCCGGCGCGTTCCAGACCGTAGGCCCGACCGTAATGGGTCGGTTCGACGGCATCGGCCAGCAGGTAGTCCCTCAGCGGGCCGCGAAAGCCCCGCCCGATCCATGCCGCGCTTCGCAGAGAGGCCAGCGCCGCCAGGCTGCCGACCAGGCCCATCGCGCCGGTGGCCAGCGTGGTCACGAGGTAACCCAGCGAGGCCAGGGGCCGCTTGGCGCGCAGGTGGTGCCCGACGACGCCCCCGCCCAACTTCGACAGGCTCACCAAGAAATCGGCAAGACCCTCGATGATGCCCAACGATGCGGGGCCGAAGCCGACGGCGGCCAGGTACAGCGGAAGGACCGCCGTACACATCTCGTGGCTGAAATCCGAGAAGAACGTGGCCAAAACGATGCCGACCACCGTGCGACCGATCCAGGCCGATCGAGATGCGGAGGGTCCTTCCGGTTCGTCGGATCGTGTGTATTGCACGGCGATGAGTCCTCCCGGACGGAGTCGGTGCCCCGAAGGCGCCAGGTCATTCCCGAAGATTCCCGGGAAGCCGATCGCGACGCCAAAGCAATCTACCGCGCCGGGGAAGCCCTCAAAAGGGCCCGGGCAATGCAACCCCCGGCTGGGACAACAAGCAGGCTAAGGGCCTGTAAAACTATAAGTTGGGCAATCTTATGGAACCCAAGGAAGC
>JANLFZ010000748.1 GCA_024653385.1 Thermoguttaceae bacterium
GCCGGCCCCAATCCCGCTTGCGGGAGAGGGGAGTTGCGCCTACGTGAAATGGTGTTCGTATCCTCGCGCGGCCAGGGGGACGGCGATTCCCCCCTCGACGCGCCACAGCCCCGGCCGGTCGACGAATCGGCCGATCACCGTCAGCGGCACCGCCAGGGGCTGCTCGGCCAGCATTCGGTCGGCCTCGTCGGGCGGAACGGCCAGCACCAACTCGAAATCCTCGCCGTCGGCCAGGGCGTGGTCAAGCGGGGTGGAGCCATCGGCCAGCCGCTCGGCCAACCGATGGGCGTCGTCGTGGATCGGGATCCGCTGGACCTCGACCTCGGCCCCGCAGGAGCTTTCCTGACACAGGCGGCCCAGGTCGATCGACAGCCCGTCGCTCACGTCGATGCCGGCGTGCAACGTGTAGCGCTCGGCCAGAATCAGGGCCTCGTCGACGCGGGGTTCGAAATCGAAGTGCCGCCCGAGGATGCTCCCGCCGAACGCCCCCGTAACGACGATCCGGTCGCCCGGCCGGGCCCCGCGGCGAGTCAAGGGACCGCGCGACGTGACCGCGCCGAAAAGCGTGATCGAGACGGCCAGGGGGCCGTCCCAACTGTTCGTGTCGCCGCCGGCGATGGCCAGGCCGTACTTGGCGGCCAGCGGGAGCATTCCGTCGTAAAGCGCCACGGCCAAGTCCATGGCGCCGGCGCGGGGTAGGGCCAGGGCCACCACGCCGGCCAAAGGCCGGGTGGCCATGGCCGCCAGGTCGCTCAGGTTCGCGGCCAGGGCCTTGCGGCCGACGCGTCGCGGATCAGCATCACGCAGATGAAAGTCCACGCCGTCCATCAGCATATCGACCGTGACGGCGCACTCGTCGACCGCGGCCATGCGGAGCACGGCGGCGTCGTCGCCGAGTCCCAAGCGGACCAACGGGTGGGGTCCGATGCGCCGGCGCAGTTCGGCAATCAGCGCGGATTCCATGATCGTCTGTCAATCGTCGCCGGCGGCATCGAGTTCCCGCGCGGCCAAGAGCATCGCCTGCCCCAGGTTCCCGGCCAACAAGTGGCAGACGGCCAACAGGCGCCGCGACTCGGGGCCGGGGCAGATCGCATGGGCGCGCCGGGCCTCGGCAAGGGCCTTGGTCCAGCGGCCGGCGCGGGCCGCCGCCAGCGCCCGGCGTCGGCTCTGGCGGCAGGCCTCGGCGGC
>JANLFZ010000073.1:0-13394 GCA_024653385.1 Thermoguttaceae bacterium
CCCTACTTCATGCGGGAGATCATCGAACAGATCAGCAGTTGTGCGAGGAGGTCGAAGTACGTGGACCAGCAGTCGGGCGTCAGCGCCCGACTGAGCATTGCGAACTATCGCACGATGATCGCCTCGGCGCGGCAACGCGCGGCCGTGCTGGGCGAGCGGCCCGCCGTGCCGCGGATCAGCGATCTCGGGCACCTGGTCTCGTCGTCGCTGGGAAAGCTCGAACTCGACATGATGTCGAGCCATCAGATGTCCGAGCGACAAGTGCTCGACGCGATCATCGCCGAGGCCATCCGCGACGTGTTTTGCGAGTACGTCGAGAAGCACGGTCTGGACCAGATTGCCGAGATCTTCTCCCGCGGCGTCAAGATCGAGGTGGGCGACATGCTCCCCTCGAGCCAGTACGCGGAACGGCTCAAGCGCGTCCCCCCGGTCTGGGAAAAGGCGTTCGAGGTCAACGCCGCCAGCGATCCGGCCGTGCGCGCCTCGTGCGTCGAGTTCGTGCTGGCCGGCCTGTACGCGACCGAGCGGATCTCACGCACCCAGCAGCACGGGCGGATCGTGTACGAGATCCGCTGAGGGCCTGCGAGACAACAAGGCTTGCGAGACAGCCTCCTTGCGGATAACCCCGCTTCATGGCAATGCCAGAAAGACGAACCATGCGTCGCCCCCGGCCGATCGGCGGCATCATCCACACGTACCAGAAGTACGACCCGAAGAACATCCCCAGCCCCCTGCGACCCCCGCCCGACGTCGTCAGTGGGGCCTTCGATCACCTGCTGGCCTACGGCAGTCTCCGCGAGCTGACCGACGAGGAACTGGCCAGGGCCGTGCATCTCGATCCCAGCCAGATTGCCGGGCTGGGCCCCAGTCTGGAATCGCTCATCGAGATGCTCCGCGAGCGCAAACGGAAGATCCTGGCCACGTACGAGACCGAGCGTGTCCGGGCCGAGGCCGCCGGCCGCTACCGCCAGTGGGGCCTGGCCATGAAGCCGCCCCCGGAAATCCGCAAGCGCTTCGAACGGGCGTTTGCCGAGGAACAGCTCCACGACCTCGAACGCCTCTGGTACTTCACCCACGACGAGCGGGGCCCGTTCGCCCGGCAGCTCGTTCAGTTGGTCAATCGTCTCGGCGACAAGTACCAGATCGACGAGTTGGCCGCGAAGTACGAGTTCACGGGCCGGACCGAGATGTCGATCCCCAAGGCATTGGAAATCAAGGAGGAGTTGGAGACGATCGACCGCCTCTTGAAGCAGTTGGAAGAGGCCGCCAAGACGGCCCAGATCGGCGTGATCGACCTCGACGAACTGGCCGAGTTCGCCCAGCCCGGCGACGTCGAGAAACTGCGTGAGCTTCAGCGGCAGGTCGAGGAGTACATCCGCCAGATGGCCGAACGCCAGGGACTCGAGCGCAACGGCCACGGGTACCAGCTCACCCCGAAGGCGTATCGGATCTTCCAGGCCCGGCTTCTGGATCGCATTTTCAGCAACCTCGAGGCCGCGCGCAGCGGCCGGCACCAGGGGCCGATCCTCGGCGACGGCGCGGTCGAGATGCAACAGACCAAACCCTACGAGTTCGGCGACTCGCTGACGAACATGGATATCCCCGGGTCGTTTATCAACGCGATGATCCGCACGGGCCCGGGCCTTCCGGTCCGGCTTCGCCAGGACGACATCGAGATCCACCGCACGCGCAACACCCCGAAATGCGCCACGGTGGTGCTCCTCGACATGAGCGGCTCGATGCGCTACGACGGGCTGTACATCGACGTGAAACGCATGGGGCTGGCCCTCGATGGACTGATCCGCCGCGAGTACCCAGGCGACTTCCTCCAGTTCGTCGAGGTCTACACCTTCGCCAAGCCGCGGCATCGCAGCGAAATCGCAGCCCTGATGCCCCGGCCGGTGACGCTCTACGAACCGGTGGTTCAACTCCGCGCCGACATGAGCGACGAGAAGATCAGCGAATTCGACATGCCGCCGCACTTCACGAACATCCAGCACGGTCTTCAGGTCGCGCGGCGGTTCCTGGCCGCCCAAGACACGCCGAACAAGCGCATCGTGCTGATCACCGACGGGCTGCCCACCGCCCACTTCGAACAGCAGTACCTCTATCTGCTCTATCCCCCCCATCGCCGCACCGAAGAAGCCACCATGCGCGAGGGCCTACTCTGCCAACGCGAGGGGATTACGATCAACATCTTCCTCCTGCCCAGTTGGTCGCAGTCGCGCGAGGACGTGCAGTTCGCCTATCGCCTGGCGGAATCGACCGCGGGCAAGGTCTTCTTCACCGCGGGCAAGGACCTCGACCGCTACGTGGTCTGGGACTACCTCAACCGCCGGCGCGAGATCGTGGCGTAGAGGCCAGATATCTCTCAGAGATGCCCATCTGAGGGAAACTGAGGGAAACGCCCCCCTCGGCATGGCATGTGTAGCCATTCTGGCGATGGGTCAACGGCCGGCGAGTCGGTTGTACCCCTTCGGACGAGCTATACTTTGGGCGAAGACGGCGCTATCGGCAAGATGCGCAGCCCTTGCAGAGTGCCCTGCCCGCCGAATAGGATGGGCTGGATTGGAGGTAGCACCCGATGCCTGAGCGGATTACCGGCATTCTCACCCCGCACATGGTCCCCCTGGACGAGCAAGGGCGGATCGACGAAGACGAACTGCGTCGGTACATCGACTGGATGATCGACCGGGGGGTCCACGGATTGTATCCCAACGGGTCGACCGGCGAATTCACGCGGTTCACGCCCGAGGAACGCCGACGCATCATCAAGATCGTCTGCGAGCAGGCGGCCGGGCGCGTTCCCGTGTTGGCCGGGGCGGCCGAAGCCAACGTGCGCGAAACGCTTCGGGCCTGCGAGACGTACGCGGGGTATGGGGCCCGGGCGGTGGCCATCGTCTCGCCGTTCTACTACAAGCTCTCGCCCGAGTCGGTCTATGCCTACTTCCGCGAGATCGCCCTGAATAGCCCCATCGATGTAACCCTCTACAACATCCCGATGTTCGCCAGCCCGATCGACGTGCCGACGATCCGGCGTCTGGCCGAGTTCCCCCGGGTGGTGGCGATCAAGGACTCGTCGGGCGACCTGGCGTTCATGATGCGCATGATCCAGGCCGTGCGGCCCGTGCGGCCCGACTTCTCGTTCCTCACCGGCTGGGACGTGGTCCTGGTGCCCATGCTCCTGGCCGGTTGCGACGGCGGCACCAACGCGACCAGCGGCGTCGTGCCCGAGTTGACCCGAAAACTCTACGATCTGACTCGCGCGGGCCAGATCGAGGCGGCCATGCGAATTCAGTTCCGCCTCTTGGAGCTGTTCGACACGATGCTCTACTCGGCCGACTTCCCCGAGGGATTTCGCGCTGGGGTCGAGGTGCGGGGGTTCCACATGGGCCGCAGCCGGCAACCGCTTTCCGACACCCAACGAATCGACCGGGCCGCCTTGAGCAAACTCCTCCAGTGCATTCTGGCCGAGTGCGGCTATGTCGAGGCCCCGAGCGAAGGCTGCGCGCCGCGCACGGGCAACCTGAACCAAGACCGAATTGCCCAGATCACCGCCAGCGTGATCGCGGAGTTGCGTCGGCAGGGAGCGATCTAGCGGATGAGGGATGAGAGATGTGAGATGAGTGATGAGGGGTGAGAGATGAACGATGATGGACCAACTCCCGCGAGGCGCGAGGGATACAGCGTCCATCCCTCGTCTCGCATGCCTGAGCCTTCATCTCTCATCCCTCATCCCTTCGCGTCTCTTGGCATCCTCGAGACCTACGGGCTGACGCCCACGCTTGCGGCGGTGGACGCGATGGAGAAGGCCGCGCGGGTGCGGGTCGTGCAGTGCGAGCTGAACGACTTTCTCGGCGTGGTCACGAAGATTGCCGGGCCGACCGCGGCGGTCGAGGCAGCGCTGGCCGCGGGCCGGACGGCAGCCGAGCAGTGCGGCGGCCGCCCGGTGGCTACCGTGATCCGGCGTCCCGACGACCGCGCGTGGGAGGCCATTCGTTCACCCAAGACGTTCAACCCACTGGTCGAGCAAGACGTCGTCTTCTTTCCGAACTACGAACCGGCCGCCGCGGCCGACAAGGAATCCACGATGGCCAAAGAACATCCTTTCGCGTTGGGGTTTATCGAAACCCAGGGCTTCACCGCCGTGTTCGAGGCGATCGACACGGCCTGCAAGGCGGCCAACGTCGAGGTGGTGGGCAAGGAGAAGCTCGGCGGAGGCTACATCGCGGTGATTGTCAAGGGCGAGTTGTCGTCGGTCCGCGCGGCGATCGAGGCGGGCCGCGAAAAGGTCGAGGGCCTCGGCAAACTCATTGCGGCCCACGTGCTGGCCCGGCCCAGCGAGTCGGTGCTGGCGCTGTTGCCCAAAGCTTAGCCGTCCCCGGAGTCTTGGAACGCTCGTCAGTAGGCCTCGTCATGCGTCCCGATGCTTTGGAGGTCGCCGGAGAGCTTATGGGTCTTCAATATCGGGTCAAAGGCGTCCTCAGAGAGCGCTGCCAAGGTGACTTGCACCGCTTCGGCGACCTCGGGCCGTCTCTTGAGTAGCCGGCGCAAGGCTCGCGCAAACGCGCTGGACCGTAGGAGGCGGCGTCTCACGAGAGTGCTTCGCGAACGAGTTCCTCGGGCGTTGTCGCGCGGCAGCGCCCCGCGGCAAAGTCTTTCCGCGACTCCAACACATCGTCTGCGATGCGTGCGCGAGCACGCTGGGCCAGACGCCGACGCAGAATGTCCGCCAGGGCTTCCTGGTCTTCCGGCGGCAAGCGGTCGACGGATTCAAGCACGTCGGCAAAACGTACCGGCTGGCTCATTCCTTCTCCCAATCCAAGCGACGGGAATTCTGACCGACACCATGTGAATTCTACCTTCGGGACTCGACGCGAACAACCCGAGGATCGTTGGAAAGACCGTCGATCCCGCGGTTCATTTCCTCCGCGTGTACTCGATCGTCATCATCGGCTGCTCCTTGCCGTCGGCGCCGATCAGGTAGATCGTGAAGGTGTGGTGGTCCCGGTCTTGGATTTTGGTGACCGACTTGAACTTGGCCGGCTTGCCGTCCATGCCCTTGCCTTCGCCCACGAGGATCAGCGACTTCGACGCCCTGTCGTAATCGCCCTCGAAGAGCATCGGCGCGGTGCTCATCGAATCGACCCAGACGCTGACGTACTTCTTCTTGGCCGTGTCGTAGCCGTCCAGGCCGCGGCCCTCGAACGTCTGTCCGCCCATCGACATCTGGAATTTCGACACGATCCACAGCCCGCCACACTCCGAGGCGATGGTCATCACGCCTTTCTCTTGCCCGTCGGGCCCCTTCACCAGCGCATCCCAAGTGCCCACGGACTCGTGCAGCACCTTGTGCTCCGGCCCGGGTTGGACCACCGGCACCTGGGCGACCGCGCTTGCGCACCACGAGAGCAGGGCACCGGCCAGGATCAACGCATTCATCGAACCACGGGACAGCATGGGAAGGCTCCTCAATGCCAAGGCGGGTTAGGGTTCCAGACGACTTGGTATTCTGCGGGATCGGTCAAGGGGAGGCCAGCCCACGGTGGGATGAGGACGCCGCGAAGGACATGCCGGGATAGCCCGCTTCTCCACCGTTCGCCGAGCGGACATAATGACAAGAAGGATCCGCGGCACGTCTACCCCGGTCCCCGAGTCCTCGAGGAGGCAGCGTCGTGAAGAGCCCTTTTCCGGGGATGGACGTACCGCTGGACCTTCAAGTCTTGGTCGATGCAGCCTACGAGAATGGCGGTTACGACGACATCGACTACCGCGCCGAGCCCGACCCGCCGCTCGATCCGGCCGACGCGGCTTGGGCCGAGGAACTATTGCGTTCCAAGGGGTTGCGGTGAATCCCGGCGTGTGGACGCAAGAACCGGTCTCACAGGCCGTCCCAGCATGGATGCGGCACGGGGTTGATAGCCCGCGCTACTTCCGCGCGGGCTCAAGCGCGTTGCCGACCGCATCGACGAGCGTCTTGGCCCGCTTCGCTTCCGCGTCGTTCGGGGTGCGATGCGGGGGAGCGAGCGTCGTGTTGTCGAACGCCGAGTCCATTCCCAACACATGGATCCGTCCGCCCTGCGGAAGCTGGATCGTGAGTTTCTCCTCGCCGGTTTTCGCCTTGGAATGCGTTCCCCCCACGGCCGCGAGGATCTGGCCGAGAGCTACCTCGGCATCGCCCGCCACGTACTCTGTGTTGAGAAACAGCACGTTCTTGCCCGAGCGAAGATGGGCTGCCACCGCGTCGACCCCCTCGGGCGGAAGCCGGCGGTCGCTGTCGGGAAACACCACAAGGTCACAGGGCTCTGCCAGCCGGTCGTTGGCAAAAGCCCAGTAGTGCCGGCACAGTAGGGCCTGGGCAAAGTGGCAGCCGCTGCCGTCGTCGGCGCCCCAGGCCGCGCGATCGTACTGCTCGTAGAGCAAGAGGCGCGGCGATCTCCAACGAAGATACGGCGTGGGATCGCGCAGGCCCTGGATCTCCAAGAGCCACGCCATGGCATTGAGCCACAGCCGGTAGTTGTCGGCGTAGTTGAGGAACACATCGCCGAAGATATTCTGGTCGCCGACGACCACGATTCGGCCCTTGCCAAACTCCTTCGCCGCCACGACGCCGAGCGGCCCGGACCGTTCGCCCGGGTCTCGGCGGAAGTTGCCGAAGAAGCCCGGCGAGCAGCCCTCGCCGAACGGGGCGATCGTCCAGGCGTCGGCCCAGGCCCGGTCGCTGGTCCGGGCCACGGCGAACCGCGGATCCACGCATCCGCCCGTCTGCGGCGCGATGCACTCCAGGCCGATCGTGACCGGGTGCTTCGTGAACCGCCGCACGGCGATCCATCCGTTGCCTCTGCCCAAGGTGTAGGGCGGTTCGTCGCACGCGGCGTCGGTGAATGTAGCAAGCCCCAGTTCCTCGAACAGCGGCATCAGACGCCAGGCGTGGTAATAGCAGTTCGTGTGGTCCGTGATGACCAACAGCGAGCCGCCCCGCTCGACGAACGCGCGAATTGCCGCGATCTCGCTTACGAGGAAGGGAGGCCGCTCGGCCGAGACAAGGCCGATGAACAGCGCGTCGCATGAGGCCAGCCGCCGGTCGCTCAGCCGTCCTTCGCGGTGATACTCCACCCGAATGCCCCGCGACTGAAGGTACTCGAGTGCCCAGCGGTGGCCATGGGCCCGGTGGTAGTCGTACTCGTCCGGTCGGAGGCCGTTCGAGGAATAATCATTGGCATGTACGGCGTCGACAAGCAGGCACTTCTTGCCGGCCGACAGGATCAGTGCATCCGATGCCGCGGCCCCGACGCACGCATCGCTGCTCGACATGCCGACCCACGCGAGAAAGACAGCCCAAAGCGGCAGTGCTGCCGTGGAATGCACCTGGTACCCCGCGAATCGATCCGAGAGAGTGGTTCGGCAAGCTACCCGGCCTGGACTCGAACCAGGAACGAGGGAACCAAAATCCCTTGTGTTACCATTACACCACCGGGTAGTGGAAGTCCTGCCTATGGAGGGGAACGGGAACGCCCCGCCAGCGGCCAGTTCATTGTAACACTCTATGCCTTCCCGCGGACTTCCGCAAGTGGGCATAGCAGTCCAAATCGACTTGCACCATCTTCGGAGCGTGCCACTCCTTGACCGCCGCTGGGCAGGCGTTCTCGGGTCGGGGAAAAAGCCGGTGCCGGCGGCGGTCAAGAAGTGGCACACCGTCCGAGCGACCCCCCAGAACCATGCAATCTCATTCAGTCTTGCGTGGGCCGACCGCGGTTTGCACACCGCTCTCTTGAAAGGCTCGAAAGCTCGGTGGCGAGAAGGGCCTGTGGGCAGCGAACATTGGCCCCCCAACCATCCGTCAATGGCCGGATAAGCCTCATAGGTGTCGCAGGTGCTTGAAAGGTCATGGAAGCGCCAAAACACCCTAAACCACCCGAAGGATGCATACGCCCCATCTGGTTTATCTCAAGCAGACTATGTGGATTGGCGATACCCATTGATGTTTGGAGTCCTGCAAGGTCGGTTTGCGTCGTCTACGGTGACTGGATTGCGTCTGTAGGCGAAGCATTACCGGCAGCGCAGCTAATGTAGACGAAGTAGGTCGGCCGAAGACTCTATATGACGGGCACTGCCCGTTCGACCAGGCCCTACCAGTTTCTGGATGTCTTTGAAGGAGGCACAAGATGAGAACCGCGTTGGGGGTGCCGGTGATCGTCGCCATGCTGGCGATGTTCGCGGCAGAAACGGCTGACGCCAGCTACTGCGGCGCGGCCCGGTATCGTCGATGCAAGCCGGAATGTTGCGTCGAGGCCTGCCCACAGCAGGCCTGTACCGTCATGAAGACCGTCAGGGAGGTGGTCTACGAAAAGCAGCAGTTTACGTGCTACAAGACGTGTTGGGAGAAGGTCTGCGTCCCGAAGACCGTCACCTGCACTAAGTATGTGCCGGAAACCTGCTACAAGGAATGCACTTACACGGTCTGCAAGCCTGTATGGGAAACCTGCACGAAAGAGGTGACCTATACGGTGTGCAAGCCGGTGTGGGAGACCCGCACGAAGCAGGTCTGCTACACGGTCTGCAAGCCCGTCTATGAGACCAAGACCTGCACCTACACGGTCTGCAAGCCGGTCTGGGAAACCCGCACCCGGACCTACACCGTGTGCAAGCCGGTCTACGAGACCTGCACCAAAGAGGTGCCGTACACGGTCTGCAAGCCGGTGTATGAAACCCGCGAGAAGGTCTGCCGCTACACGGTCTGCAAGCCGGTGTGGGAGACCCGCACGAAGGAAGTCTGCTACACGGTCTGCAAGCCGGTCTACGAGACCTGCTACCGCGACGTGTGCTACACCGTGTGCAAGCCGGTGAAGTACACCCAGACGGTCAAGGTGTGCGGCGGACATTGGGAGACCCAGTGCTACGAGAAGCCGGGCGCGGTCGTCACCAAGTGCGTCCAGGAGCCCGGCTGCTGGGTGTGGGACCCCTGCGCCTGCCGTTGCGTGTACTGCCCGGGCGAGGTGAAGACCGTCCAGGTCCAGTGCCCGCCGGTCAAGTGCTACAAGAAGGTCTGGGTTCCCGAGGTGTGCGAGAAGCAGATCGAGTGCGTCAAGTACGTGCGCGAGACCTGCGTGAAGAAGGTCCCCTACACCGTCTGCAAGATGGTGCCCGAGACCTGCAAGAAGACCTGCACCTACCAGGTTTGCAAGATGGTGCCGGAGGTCTGCGAGAAGCGGATCCCGTACACCGTGTGCAAGATGGTGGCCGAGACGCGGGTGAAGACCTGCACGTACACCGTCTGCAAGATGGTGCCCGAGCAGCGGACCTGCACCTACCAGGTCTGCAAGATGGTGCCCGAGCAGTGCACCAAGACCTACACCGTGTGCAAGATGGTGCCCGAGACCCGCGTCAAGGAGTGCACCTACCAGGTCTGCAAGATGGTGCCCGAGACCCGGGTGAAGACCTGCACCTACAAGGTCTGCAAGATGGTGCCCGAAACCTGCAAGAAGCTCGTTCCGTACACGGTGTGCAAGCCGGTCCAGTACGAGAAGACGATCCACTGCACCCAGTGGGTCTGCAAGCAGGTTCCGTACACCGTGACTCGGTGCGTGCCGAAGGTGGTGTGCAAAGAGGTCCCGGTGAAGGTCTGCTGCCCGGTCCCGGTGTGCAAGCCCGCGGTTTGCGAGCCGGCTTGTGCTGCCCCGGCCCCCAAGGCCTGTGCCCCGGCTGGTTGCGGCAGCTAACCGATTGTTGAGCGTGCCCTCCTTCTGAGGAACAGGAGGGGGCCTGGTCTCGCCGACGACGGCGGCTTGACCCTCTGGGTCGAGCCGCCGTTTTTTGTTGAGCGCCGTGCCACTGGCGTGTCGCCAGTGGCGATCAAGACGATGATGGCCGTCCTCCGGCGGTTACCGGGCAGAATCCTCGAGGTCGCGTACCGCCCGATGGCGTCAGCGCGGCTTCCGACCGTTGTTTCGCGTGGCTGGTCGGGCTAGGATAACGTGCCTGTCGGACTGGTCTGACCACGTTGGCTGGCCACGAAGGAACAACGTGATGCGATGCACGCGTGGACTGATTTGCCTGGTGGTTCTGGGATGCGGGAGTTCCCTTTCGCTGGCCCGCGAGAGCGAGGGCGCTCGCGAGAACTCGATCTTGCTGAACGGCCGGTGGGAATTCGCCGTGGGGTCCGGCAACGAGGGCGCCGAAACGCCGGCCGGTCAGCGGGGGCTCTCGTGGCGGCCCGTCGCTTTGCCTGGCCCGTTCATGAAGTGGAGCCAAGAGGCCCTTCATCAGACCAAGGTGGTGTGGGCGCGCAGAAGCTTCCGCATCAGCGCGGCGCAGGCCGAGGCGATGGCGGTGCTGCGGTGGAACCGCATTGCCAACGGCGCGGCCGCGTTCCTCAATGGCCGAAAGGTCGGCGAGAACGAGCCGACCGGTCCGTTCCAGGTGATTGTGCCGGCGGGGGTGCTCCGGCCCGGCGAGAACCAGATCGTGCTCAAGATCCTCGGCGCGCCGTCGGTCCGCCGAAGCAAGAGCGGCAATCCGTTGATTCCGGCGGGGTTTGGCGTGGGCATACCCCAGGTGACCGAGGACGTGTGGATCGACTTCGCCGACAGGGCGTACATGAAGTGGGTGCTGGCAATGCCGGATCTGGCGGGGCGCCGAGTCCGAATTCGTGTAACGCCCACGGGCGTCCAGCGCTTGGACGCCCTGACGATCGCCGCCCAAGTCAAGCCTTGGCCGGACGGCGAAGTGCTGGGCAAGGGCCAAGCGACGGCCAGGCTCGTTCCCGACCCGGACCCCCTCGGCGGCGAGCACTTCGTCGTCGATGTCCCCATGCCCGATTTCGAGCCTTGGACCCATGAGACATGTCCTCTGTATGTCGCCCAGGTGACGCTGGCGAAGGCCGGTCGGGTCTTGGACAAGATGTCGTTTCGCTTCGGCATGCGCGAGATCGGGGTGAAGAACCGCCACTACCAGCTCAACGGCAAGAACCTTTGGCTTCGCGGATCGAACCTGGTGTTCGAGTGGAACTGGGGCGACATTGTGCTCGGCAAGGAGAAGGACTACCTGGTCGTCGAGGCCCGCGAAATGAGCATGAACTCGTTTCGCACGCACACCCAACCACCGCCGCGGCACTGGTGCGATGTCTGCGATGAGCACGGAACGATGATCCTCGCCGAGTTTCCCGTGCTGTTCAACTACCAGGACTACAAGTTCACGCCGGACGAGTGGGACGTCTGGCACCGCAATGGGCTTGCCGACGCGGCGGGTTGGATGACACGATTGTGGAACCATCCCTCGGTCATCATGTGGGTCCTGTCGAACGAATCGCGGGGCGACAATGCCTGGGAAGAAGGCCCGTTCCAGGACTTCGTCCGCGCGATGGACCCCACGCGCCCGACGATGCGCACGGGCTCGACAGGGACGCGAGAGAACTACGACGTCCATCCGTGCGGGAACATCACCGAGACCGACGAAGGGTTCCTGTTTCCGCAGATTCCGAGCTGGTTCGAGGCCGCTGGACAACGGACCACGACCGTCTCGGAATACATGAACGACTTCGGTCACCCTCGCACCCAGTGGGCCGGCGTGGACGACCGCCTCGCCCACGACCTGGCGGTTGCCCAGATCGGGGCCGAGCATACCGAGGCGATGCGCCGGGCGAGAGTCGACGCCATCTTGCCCTACATGTACGCCGGTTGGACGCGCACCCGACAGGCCGCACGTGTCCGAGAGACCGGCAAGGGCAGCGCCGTGTGGAAGGCCGGCTACGCCTCGCCCCTGTCGGCCTGTTGGCATAGCTCGCTGTCGCCCGTGCTGGCCAGCCTTGATCTGTTCGACCCCAACTACCTGACCGGCCAGGAGGTCACCACCCAGTTGCACTTGATCAACGACTCTTGGCGCGATGCCCAGGTGCACGTCGATCTCTTGTTGACCAAGGAATGCCCCGAGTTCATTCCCGAAGCAGCCTGTTTCGATCACCCGGTCAGCCGGTGGAGCTTCGATTTCTCCCTGAAGGCCGACTCGATCGAGAAGGTCCCCGTCACTTGGAGACTCCCCGAGGAGGAAGGCTGCTACTGGCTGACTGCCCGAACGACCGGTCTTCCTGGGCGTGCCGTGTTGAGCCAGCGTTTCGTGCGGGCCACGAGGCCCGCTGTGGTCCCCGACGCGCTGCGGCGGGTCGTCTTCGTGGTGTTGGGCGCAAGCGACGCGGCGCGGGCGTTCTTCCGATCGAAGGGGCTACGCACCTCGGATCGCGTCGACGATCTCTCGCCGGAATCGCACGTGGTTGTCGTCTGGAACGCCACCCACCTCACGCAAGCCGAACGACGCCACGGTAGCACCCTGCGCGCGTTTGCCGACCGTGGGGGCCGAGTCCTCGTGCTGGCAACACCCTCGTGGGAGTGGCGGGAGCTGTGCGACGTCCGCATCACGCGCCAACCGCGCTTCTCGCGGGTATTCCCCTCCCGCGACCTCAAGGACTCCCTGCTGGCCGGAATGGACCCGCAATACCTGATCCGGTGGAACGGCTTGCCCGGCACGGTCGCCTATGGCACGATCGAGGGCGACATGATGGACCGAGCCGAGAAGATCCTCTGGGCGCGAGAGCCCAAGACGACGGTCATGGCGTCTGTCCCGACCGCCTCAGGCAGAGGCCGGATCGTCTTCTCGCAATTGGACCTCCAAGGCCGCGTGGATCGGAACCGGCCCCAGTACGATCCCGTGGCCGAGCGAGTGCTGCTGAGGCTGTTGGACGCGGAGACCCCATAAAGAACCCGTCAGCCAGGAGGAATGCCGTGAGCAGGTCTGCCAACAGGTCGGTCGGCTGGAAGACGACACGCGGCGTTCTGGGGGCGTGGGTCTTATTCAGCATCGCTGCTATGGGAGCCGCTCCTGCGCCGCGGGAGGCGCGGCGACTGGAGTACTGGGTCTTCACCGGCGGCAACGACGCCGAAGCGGGGACAAGGGAAAAGCCTTTCAGGACGCTAAAGCGGGCACGCGACGCCGTGCGTGAGGCCAGAACAAGGGGGTTGCCCCAAGGGGGCGCCACGGTGTGGATTCGGGGTGGCGTTCACCGGCTGGATCAGACCTTCGAGCTGGATCGCCGCGATTCCGGAATGCCCGACGCCCCGGTGGTGTACCGCTCGGCGCCCGGCGAGGAGGTGCGGTTGGTCGGCGGGACCCAGGTGCCTTCCAGGGTATTCCAGCCCGTGTCCCATCCCGGGGTCCTCGAACGTCTCGATCCGTCGGCGCGCGGCAAGGTGCTTCAAGCGGACCTGAAGGCCGCCGGGATCACCGACTTCGGCAAGTTCACTCGGCGCGGCGGCATCGAGAGGGAGACCCTGCCGGCCGCGCTGGAGCTGTTCTTCAACGACCGGCCCATGCGCCTGGCGCAGTGGCCCAATACGGGCTGGACA
>JANLFZ010000073.1:13404-17209 GCA_024653385.1 Thermoguttaceae bacterium
GACAACCATCGCCGCCGTACCGGCGGACGTCCCGAAAGGCCAGCGCTTCCGGTACGAGGGCGACCGGCCCAAGCGATGGAAGGACCCGGAAGATATCTGGGTCCACGGGTATATGAACCGGAATTGGTGCGACACCTACGAACAAGTCGCGCACCTGGATCTCGATCGGCGCGAGGTCGTGACGCGCCCGCCTCACGACTACCGCGGCTACAAGGCCGGACAACGCTTCCGCTTTCTGAACGTGCTGGAGGAACTGGACGAGCCCGGGGAATGGTATCTGGACCGGGCATCCGGCGTTCTGTACTTCTGGCCCCCTGAGCCGATCGCCCAAGCGAGGGTTTTTGTCTCGCTTCTCAAAACGCCCCTGGTGACGCTGCGCGATTGCGAACACGTCACGCTCAGGGGCCTGATCCTGGAGTGTACCCGAGGCAGCGGCGTGGAGATTCTCGGCGGTCGTCACAACTTGGTTGCCGGATGCACACTGCGGAACGTCGGCACCGTCGGCGTGGCGATCGGCGGCGTGGTGCCGGATCTCGAACGCCGCATCTACAACGACACGACTTTCGCCGGGAACCCGGGAACCGACAACGGCGTCCTCTCTTGCCATATTCATGATACGGGAGAGTGCGGCATCATCCTGGGAGGCGGCGACCGCAAGACCCTCCAGCCGGGTCGCAACTACGCAATCAACAACGACATTCACCATTTCGGCCGTTGGGTGCGAACCTACCGGCCCGCCGTGTTTCTCTACGGTGTGGGAAACCGCGTGGCGCACAACCGCTTGCACGATGCCCCACACACCGCCGTTTTCTTCTGGGGCAACGATCACGTTCTGGAGTTCAACGAAGTCTATCGCGTGTGCACCGAGACGGGCGACGCCGGGGCATTCTACCTGGGACGCGACTGGACGCAGCGCGGCAGCGTCATTCGCCACAACCATTTCCACGACCTCGCCGCAACACTTCATGGGCAATCCGGCTTCAATGCGGTGATGGCCGTGTACCTGGACGACATGGCATGCGGAACAACCGTGTTCGGGAATGTCGTCCGCCGCGTCGACATCGGCATCCTGATCGGCGGTGGGCGAGATCACCGCATAGAGAACAACCTGTTTGTGGACTGTCCCCTGGCGATTTCGATGGATCACCGCGGCTATTACGGCTCGGCCGATCTACTGCTTGCCAGACTGAAGGCGGTTGGGTTCGACCGCCCGCCCTACAGCACGCGGTACCCCGCACTGGCGCGGATCCTGGACGGCAATCCGGAATTGCCCGCCGGCAACGTCATCGCGCGCAATATCTCATTCAGAAGTACGTTCCTGTCGCTCAGCGGCGGCAGGATGCCCGAGGAGATCAGAAAGCTGGTAGCCGTTACCGACAACCTGACGGAGGGCGGCCCCGGCCTGGTCGCGCCGGAGACGGGCGACTTTCGCCTGAGAGAGGACTCGCCGGCCTGGAAACTGGGGTTCCAGCCCATCCCGTTCGACAAGATCGGGCGGTATCCCGACGACTATCGCGAATAGGGTGGATGGAAGCGGGGATACCGGCCTCGCATCGTCCAATGCCTATGGTTCTTCGCTAACGTCAACGTAGTGGGGATGCACGATGAGTAGAAGCCGCATTGGTTGGATCGTGTGTTGTGCAACGATGGCGTTGCTGGCGGGCCGAGAAGTCGCAGGTGGCCAGCCGTGGCGAGCGGTTGATCAGCCGGAACTCGAGCAAGCCCTGAAAGATGCCCCCCTGCTCCAGACCGAGTCGCTGGGCGAACCGGCCCGCGGCGTCAATGTCTGGGAACGCTGGATGGTGCCCAACCCCGACGGCAAGACCTGGGACGTGCTCCAGTTGTACTTCAAAGAGTACCGCGGACCCACGTGGCTGTACGCCTTCGACCTCGGCACGGGGGAAGTGAAGCGCCACCGGCTGCCGGACGATTACCAGTTCTACCTTTCGGGCCGAGCACTCGGGATGGACGGCAAGTACTACATTGCCACCCCCTACTATCGCACCTGGAGCATGCATCTGTTCGTTTACGACCCGGCCACCAACACCGTCGAAGCGCGCGGCGAGATCGTTCCGGGCCTTGGCGGCGAGGTCCGCCCCTTGGCCCTTGGGCCCGACGGGCGAATCTACGGCACCGGGACCCGCGGCAACCGCGTGGGCCTGTACATCTACGACCCGAAATTGCGCAAGGTGGTCAAGGATTTCGGACCGGTCGGGCCGAGCCATCCCAACGGCGCGTGGAGCCGTTACACAATGGGCGTCGACGACACGCACGCCTATATCGCCAGCGGAATGATCCCGGCTTGGTACCTGGTGGCGGTGAACCTCGAGACGGGCGAGGAAAAAGTCCTCTTGGAATCGCCCACCGAGCGGGTGATGGATATCGTCGAGAGTTTCCCGGGAGCCTGGGCCATCGTGCCCCAGGAAGGCAGCGCCCCGCGCAAGGAATACTGGCTCTACCACGGTCAGGCGATTCCCAAGACGGGCGACACGCCGCCGTGGAAGCCCAAGGAGTCGCCCTGGGACAAGGCCGCCAAATCCAAGCCGCAAGTATACTACGGCCAGATCGACCCCGATGCGCAAGGCAACGCGACCCTGTGGTATCGTTTGCCGGAGGACGCGGCCAAGGCGCGCTCCCGGGCAAAGGCTTCTCGCGACGCCGCCCAGGCGTCCCCGGAGGAACTCGGCTGGAAGGCCATCCGAGCATCGAACGTCGACACCTATGCGCACCGCCTCAATCCCCTGTCGCTGCTTGCCGACGGCCGGCTCTACGGCACCGGCGACGACTACGTGGGGTCGTTCCTGTTCGATCCGAAGACCGACAAGACGACCTATCTCGGCCCGCGCGCGGGGTTGGCCCCCTACACGGCCACCGTTTGTGGCGGCAAGCTCTATTTGAGCGGATACTCGGGCGGGCACCTGTTCGTTTACGATCCCCAGCGCGATTTCACGCTGGGTAAGGGCGGGCCCCCAAGCCAACCCGCGCCCGACCAGGCAGATCCAAGGAGCAACCCGCGGTTCTTGGGCGACTTCGATTGGACCACCCGGGTTGGCCTCATGCACAGCTCCGCGCTGGGCGCCGATGGTCGGGTCTACTTTGGCGGGTTTGGATTGCGTCACTACACGGGCGGCGGCTTTGGCTGGTACGACCCGACCACGCGAACCATGGACGGCTTCTGGAAACCGCTCAGCGGCTACGCCGCCTACTATGTCGCCGCGGCGATGGAGGGACGACAGATCGTCATCTCGACCTCCAGGGCAGCCGACGAACTCAACGGCAACCGGGCTCCGCCCGAGGCCAAACTGTTCGTCTACGACGTGGCAGCCGGCAAGATCGTGCGCGAGATCGTCCCCGTCGGCAAGGCCCGGTCCACCGGCCTTGTCGTCGAAGCAGCGCCGGGCCGTCTGCTCGGTCTGACCACCGAACGCGAACAGGCCAAGACGAGCATCCTCTACGGAGTGGACCTCGCCACGGGCGACGTGGCGTTCCGCAAGACCCTGCCCTGGCCTGTCTCGACCGATCCGTATTGGCCGCACTGGGTCGACCCGTCGTACAAGTACGAGAGCCTGACGCGCGGCCCGGACGGCTTCGCGTGGACCTACTTGAAGGACGTGCTCGTGCGCATCGACCCGCGGGACGCGAAGGTCCACGTTGTGGGCAAGATCGCGCCGGTCGGACATCCCACGTTCGTCGGGCGCGACGTGTACCTGTCGGGCCCCGAATCGTTGCGCCGGATACGCAACCTGGCACCGGCTCCGTAGGGGCCTGCGCGGTCGAGGGCCCGGTCGAGCACGCTTCCCGCGGC
>JANLFZ010000749.1 GCA_024653385.1 Thermoguttaceae bacterium
TCGCGGGCCTGGCGCTTTGCGGCGCGGCGCTTTGGGCCGGCGTGCCCGCGTGCGCCGCCGAACCGCCTTCAGCGGCCGCGGCCGACACCCCGGCCCAAAGCGCCGCGCCGCAAAGCGCCAGGCCCGCGATCAATCGACTTGCCATGGTCAGTGCACCTTCCCGAAGCCCGGTCAGGAGCCGGCCGTCATGCAGACGATCAGCCCGAAAAACGTCGCTCCCTCGATCAGCGCCGCCGCGATGATCATTGCGGTGTTGATGTTGCTGGCGACTTCGGGCTGCCGGGCCATGCTTTCGACGGCCGCGGACCCGATCTTGCTGATCCCGTAGCCGGCGCCGAGGATGATCAGGCCCGCCCCGAACGCGGTACCCGTCAAGAACGTCACGCCCTTGCCGGCCGCGGGGGCGGTCGGGGCGGCATCGGCGGCCAACGCCGGCGCGGCGATCGAAAGCAGCGCGAGAACCAACAGGGCGATTCGCATCGACTTGTTCACGGAAACCCTCTCCTTCGTCGAACGTCGTAAGTCCGGCCGGCGTCCACGAGCCTAGTGCGGGTGAACCACCATGCCGATGAACAGGGCCGATAGAAACGTGAAAATGTACGCCTGAAGGAACGCCACGAGCAGTTCCAGCAGGTCCAGCGCCACGGCCCCCAAGACGCTGGCCGGCATCACGCCGTACCACAGCACCGAATGGGCCGTCGCGGCAATGAACAACAGAATCACCGCCAGGACCAAATGCCCGGCAAACATGTTCGCCAACAGACGAATGGCCAGCACCATGTGCCGGATTCCCAGCCCGACCAACTCCAACACGAGGATCATCGGCTTGAGGAACACGGCCAAAACGAGAGGCAACTCCATGTGGGGGACCAGCGTCGTCCAGAACCGAAGCGCCCCGAACTTCGTGACCCCCGAACCCAATACGGTCGCCAGCGTCATCGACGCCAACACGGCCGTGACCGACAGCGATCCCGTGGGAGAACCCGCCCACGGCACCAACCCGATCAGGTTGCAGAATAGGATGAAAAAGAAAACCGTCCAAAGGTAGGGCAGATAACGCTCGGCCCCGTGGCCGATGGCGGGCTTGGCCATCTCATCGCGGATGAACACCAGCACCATCTCGAAGAAGTTGGCCAACCCGCCCGGGGGCGCATCGCCAACTTCTTCGA
>JANLFZ010000750.1 GCA_024653385.1 Thermoguttaceae bacterium
CAGGATCTTCTGTTTCAGCTCGTCGGTGGCCCCCTTCAGCGCCATGGCCCACTGCGAACTCTCGACGTTCTTGAGAATCGTCTGGATGTCGCGATCGGAGAACTTGGTGATGTCCTCGAACACGAACATCAGCCGGCGAATTTCCTCGACCAGGTCGGGATCCTCCTGGGCGAGATTCTCCAACAGGCTGCGTTCGGTGGCCCGATCGATCACGTTGAGGATCTCGGCAACCGCCTGCACGCCGCCGGCGTTTTCGAATTGCTGGCTCATCACGCTGGCCATGCGGTGTTCGAGCCCCTTCTCGACTTCCTGGATGATCTCGGGGCTGGTCTGGCCCATCGTGGCAATGCGCCGCGTGACCGACAACTGCCGCTCGGCCGGCAGACCGCTGAGCACCGAGGCCGCCTGCTGCGGCGACATATGCGAGAGGATCAGCGCAATGGTCTGCGGGTGCTCGTCGATGATGAACGTCAACAGGTTTTGGGCATCGACCTTTTGAAGGAACCCGAAGGGAAGCGCTTCGAGCGACTGCCGCACGTTGTCCAGCGCGGCGTTGGCGTTCTTCCCCAGGGCCTGCTCGAGCAGGCTCTTGGCCACGTTCAGTCCCCCCGTCCCCCCTGCGAGGGCGGTGGGATTGGCGTTTGCAAACTCCTGGATGACTTGCTCTTGCTCTTCCCCGGGAATCGTGTCGAGCTTGGCAATCTCGATCGAAACCGCCTCCACCTGCTTGGGGGACAGCTTCGACATCAACATCGCCGCCTGCTCTTGCGGCAAACTCGTCAGGAGCACGGCAGCCTTGCGGATATCTTGGGAGGGCATGGGTCTTGGTGGCGTGGCGATGGTCGACAGGCGACCGCGACGAAGCGCAAGTCGCTGCCGTGGCGGGTCGTCGCGCGTATCGGCTAGAATGCGCGCACGACTTGAAGCCTGGTCCGACTGCCCGCACCACCGCGCTCCCCCATTTCCGCGCTCGGCCAGGTCTTGCTGAGCCCCGGGTTTCTGCTATCCTAGTACGTAGGGCAGGTTGGCCCCAAGCGAG
>JANLFZ010000751.1 GCA_024653385.1 Thermoguttaceae bacterium
TGGCGGCGGTCGACGACGGCGCCGCGCGCCTGATGCGCGAGATCCTCCATCATCCCGAGTTCCAAGCCCTGGAAGCCCTCTGGCGCTCCGTCGATCTGTTCCTGCGCCGGCTCGACACCGATGGGGATCTCCAGCTTTTCCTGCTCGACGTCACCCGGGCCGAGTGGGCGGCCGACCTCAATTCGTCGGACGACCTTGGGGCGACGGGCCTGTATCGACGGCTCGTCGAACACACGACTCAGACGCCCGGTGCGACGCCCTGGGCAGTGCTGGCCGCGGGCTATTCCGTCGGGCCCACGGCCGAAGACGCCGCCCTGGTGGGCCGCATGGCCAAGATCGCTTGCCAGGCCGGCGCGCCGTTTCTTGCCGGAGCCGATCCGCGACTGGTCGGCTGCACGTCGCTCGTCGAGCATCCCGATCCCGACGACTGGGACTGGTCGCCCGCGCCGGAGGACGCGGCGGCCTGGCAGTCGCTGCGGTCGCTGGCCGAGGCACGCTGGGTCGGGCTGGCCATGCCGCGGTTTCTGTTGCGCCTGCCGTACGGCCCGAAAACCGCCCCCACCGAGCAATTCCCGTTCAACGAAATGCCCGGCCGGCCCGATCATGCGGCGTACCTCTGGGGCAACCCGGCGATGGCGTGCGCGCTACTGCTCGCGCAGGCGTTCCTTGCGTCGGGTTGGCGCATGCGTCCCGGCGAGGTCCGCGACATCGACGAGCTTCCCCTCCACGTCTATCCCGCCGAAGGCGAGATGGTCATGCAGCCCTGTGCCGAAATCATGCTGGTCGATCGCGCGGCCCAGGCCACCCTCGACCGCGGCATCATGCCGCTGCGCTCGTTCGCCCACCGCGGCGCCGTCCGCCTCGAACGCTTCCAGTCGATCGCCTTGCCGGCAACTCCGCTGGCTGGACCGTGGCGATAGGGGGCCCGCGGCGCGCGGCCGGGTGGTTCGATCTTGCGGCTTGCCCACGGCTGGACACGAGGCG
>JANLFZ010000752.1 GCA_024653385.1 Thermoguttaceae bacterium
CTGTTCGCTTCCGGCGGGGCTGGTGCGGCGCTGGCCCTCGCGCGGCCCGGCGCCAGCGCTACCGCGAGCGCTACAGCGCCGGGGAGCAAGGCCCGCGCGAGGGCCAGCGCCGCACCAGCCCCGCCGGAAGCGAACAGGTCTTCCACGAGCACCGCTGGCACAACGTGCCGGAAACTGGAGGCGGAGAACACGCGTCTGCTGACGAATTGCTGAGGCAGAAGGACCTGATCCGGTCGGTAGTCGAGTCCAAGATCTCCACGGCTCGGGAACCCGGGGCCGTTGACTACAGGCCAGTCGATGAGACCGAGGCAAGACGACTGGAATCACAGACGGGCTTGGATCTTCGAGGATATGTCCATATGGTCGACAAGTCTGCCATCAATCATATCTTCAAGGAATACGGTCTCGGCAGGGAATGGCGACGCCATCATGGTCCGGTCACTGGCGACGACATCCTTCGCGTCGCGGAGATCTTCGCGGCGCCAGATTCGTCTCGTCTATTGCCCAGGAAGGGGCGAGACATCGATGCCATCGAGCACCGCAAGCGATTCGATGGCATCACGTTCGTTATCGAAGAGGTGCGTACCGGAAAGAAGCGTCTTGCGCTACAAACCATGTACAAGGTAGAAGCCGGGGCGACCGGTGCTACTACCATATAGGCAGGCGTCCGTCACACGTCCGAAACGCTCCCCGGCTTAGATCATTATCGTCCCCATGGACCTCTTCCGGCAAGCCGAGAAATCCGTCCGCGACGCCCTCTTGCGGGACTTCGGCCGATCGGCCTTCGGCCGGGTGCTGGCCGCCGGTCCCGACGTCGGGGTCGGATTTCTCGGCTTGCCGGAAGAGGTCC
>JANLFZ010000753.1 GCA_024653385.1 Thermoguttaceae bacterium
CGTTGCGCACCAGTTCGCAGGCGAGGCGGAAGTTCGGGTCGCTCCGCTGCTGGGTGCCGACTTGCACGATCCGGCCCGTTTCCTTGACCACCCGGCGCAGCAGCTTGCCCTCGTCGATGGTCAGCGTCAGGGGTTTCTCGGCATAGACATCCTTGCCGGCCCGGCACGCGGCGATATTGATCGCCGTGTGCCAGTGATCGGGTGTGCCGTTGGTGATCACCTCGACGTCCTTGCGTTCGTCGAGCAGCTTGCGGTAATCCTGATACACCACCGGCTTGCCGCCGAAGAGTTCCTTGGCCCGCTCCGCGTTCTTGAGATCCGCGTCGCAGACGGCGACCACGTCGCCGAAGCGGGCTGCCGACTTGAGAATCGCCGTGCCTTGTCCTCCCACCCCAATGGCCGCGATCAGAGGCCGGTTGTTCTTGCTCTTGGCCTCCTGGCCCGACGCGCGACGGGTGAACCAATAGGGAACCAGCGTTCCGGTGGCGGCCGCAACAGAGCCAAGGAACTCGCGGCGGGTCGACGGAAGGTGCGGCATGGCAGACTCCTGAACGGATGCGGGCGGGCAGACGGCAAAGGCGGGGCCGGCGGCGCAAACTGGTCCGGCGACTGTATCCTACCTTCGGACCGCAATCCGTGTAAAGAGCGACTCAATCGTGCCCGGATTCCGCCGGAACACCTGGTCGGTAAGCGCTCACGGGGACTGTCCCAGTTCTCGCCGCGAAGGAACGCGAAAATGCGACGGTCCCCTTCCGGCGTTGTGCCTCTTTCCGGCCCGGGAACGGTTAGGGCCTGTAAGACAATAAGTTGGGCAAACATGAGAGAGCAAGGAAGCGCAAG
>JANLFZ010000754.1 GCA_024653385.1 Thermoguttaceae bacterium
GTCCAGTGAGAACGGCCAATCGAACGCCAAGCAGATACGGATGGCCTGATTGACCACGTCGTAGGCCGGCATGATCACCAGCAAGTCGACGTCGCTCTCGTCGTGCGGCGTGCCGTAGGCGTAGGAGCCGAACAAGATGATTCTCTCGGGGCGGAATCGCTCGGCGAACTTGCGGGCAAAACGCCGGATCGCCGATAGGGGGATGTTCGGCGAGGGGTAGCGGTACGGCTGGACGTACGGAACTGGGGGAGGGGGCTTCCTGAGCATACCCCTATTCTACCCGTAGTGAAACCGCCTTGCGAATGGTATGACGACCATCCGCCATCTCCGAGAACGGCACGTGGGTCTTCCGCCGACGCTCGCCTACCAAAAGGAAGGGCCGGATGCCATCCGCGGCTCTCATTCATACCGCAGCGCGTCGATCGGGTCGAGGCGGCTGGCGCGGCGCGCGGGGTAGTAGCCCAATCTGCCAATGAGCCTCCGCGCGGTTGCCGAAAGCTAGGGGGGCAAGCCCAGCCGTGCCCGCACGACGGTTCGGACGTGCTCCGCATGGCGCAGGGCCGACTGCATGCGCCGGGTGGTGGCCCTCACGCCCGGGTAGCGGTACTCCACGGCGTACCGGGTCAGGCCGATCAGGACTCGCCGAAGAGTGGCAAGGGTGGCGTCATGCGGCACGAGCAGCTTAAGGAGGTCCGTCAGATTGTGGGTTCTTGGTACGGCGATGCCGAGTTCTTGCAGCAAGGACTTGAGGTACTTCTCCGCGGCTTGCTGACAGTGGAAGCACGCGAGGTCGCGCAGCGGGGGCGTTCGCGCGAGCTGGCCGCGCGAACG
>JANLFZ010000755.1 GCA_024653385.1 Thermoguttaceae bacterium
GGTCGCCCTCGTCGCCGTTGCACACGACGTACCTTGGTTCGGCGGGCGCGGACCGGACCTTGGCCCATTTCACGCCCGTGGGAAACCCCGCCCCGCCGCGTCCGCGCAGCCCGCTTGCTCGGACCTCGGCGATGATCTCGTCGGGGGCAAGCGCCAGGCACCGGCGCAGGGCTTGGAAGCCGCCATGGCGCAGGTACTCGTCGAGGTCCGTGGGGTCGAGCTGGCCGGAATACTCGGTTGCCAGACGCTTCTGCCGGCCGAGGAAGGCGCAGACCGGACCGTCGCGCACATCGAGCGCGTGGTGCGTCAGGGCGTCGCCCGTCTCGTCGGTGAACAGTCGATCCAGCAGGTTCGTGACAGCCAGGCCGACCCGCTTCAGGATGCCCTTGGGCTTGAAGTGCGAAAGGACCAGCTCGCGCGCGGTTTCGGGATCGACCTTGGCGAAGAGCTTTGCGGGCTGACCGCCGGGCGGGACGATCTCGACCAGCGGCGTCTGGTGGCACATGCCCACGCACCCGACGCGTTTGACCACGGCGGCTGCCCCGGCCTCGGCCAGCGCGTCGCCGAGGGCCTGATGAACCTTGCCGCTGCCCTGCGCGACGCAACACGAACCCAGGCCCACGCGGACCTCGGTCACCGGGCCCGGAGGAACACCTGGCGCCCGGCGCGGCTTGGCTTGCCCGTTGGCGTGCTGCCGGAGGAAGTCGGCCAGCACCTCCGGCACCATTCCGGGCGTCATA
>JANLFZ010000756.1 GCA_024653385.1 Thermoguttaceae bacterium
CAACTCGTGGTCCGACCACACGACCAAATACTCGCGGATTTCCAGCATGGCACTTGGTCACTCGGGTGTGGCGTCGTACACAACAACCTCGAATGGTTGAAGCTCGAACCGGTGTGGCGTGCCGGCCTGAAGCCGCATCGGTGCACGCGCCTTATCCTCACGCCACGGGCTGTGGAGCCGGTAACGAACCGGAGCGTCTGGCGGGAGCTCGAACACCTGCGCGAGGTCGAGCGTGATGCTGTTAGCGAAGGGGATGGGATTGCGCAACGCAAGCACAGCTCGTTCGGGAGACCATGACGTCCAGCCGTACACTTCGCCTGTGCCGGGGTCGCCGCCGACCCAGTGCGTATCCACCAACACATCTGTTCGCGACAGCGCCCATGTGGCGCATTCGGCGAGGTCGTTCCAGTGTTGGTTGGTCATTCGTGACGGTGTCACGTACAACTCTTGCAGGCAGGTCCCGCTGGCAAAGAATGATCTCAGTTCGCGCCGGACCTCGTCGGCAAACTGCTCGATAAGCTTCCGGTCGGGGACGATCGCCCGGGCGGCCTCGAGCGCGTTGGCCAACTCGGCCTCGCGCGCCGCGAACGCCTCGGTCTCGCGCTGGCGCAGGGCGGTCTCGGTCATCCACGGCTCGATGCGGTCGCGGAACGTGGCCTGGTATCGCTTCCACGGCCGGCAGTGGTCGGCCCCGAGCAT
>JANLFZ010000757.1 GCA_024653385.1 Thermoguttaceae bacterium
AGGACGAAGCACGAATCGAAAACGTGAGTTTCGGGCTTCGTGCTTCGTCCTTTGTCGTTCCTTCGTCATTCGTCCTTCGACCTTCACGCCTTCTTCTGCTCTTCCTTGTCGAACGCGGCGTCGAACGCCACGCGGCTTGGCTCGAAGTCGATGCGTTTGACGAACTCGCAGGCTTCGCGGGCCCCATGGTCGCGGTCCATGCCGCTGTCTTCCCACTCGACCGAAAGCGGCCCCTGGTAGCCTACCTCGTTCAACGCTCGGATGATCTCCTCGAAATTCACTCGGCCACGGCCCAGCGAGCGGAAATCCCACCCGCGCCTCGGGTCGCCGAAGTTTAAATGGCTGGCCAGAATGCCGCTGCGCCCGTCGAGCTTGACGATCGCGTCCTTCATGTGGACATGGAAGATGCGATCGGGGAACTTGCGGATGAACTCGACCGGATCGACCCCCTGCCAGATCAGGTGGCTGGGGTCGAAGTTGAAGCCGAACTCCTCGCGCCGGCCCAGGGCCTCCAACGCCCGCTCGGCCGTGTACAGGTCAAAGGCGATCTCGGTGGGATGCACCTCCAGGGCGAACTTCACCCCGCATTCGCCGAACACATCGAGGATCGGGTTGAACCGCTCGGCCAGGAGCTTGAACCCGTCGTCGATCATCTTCGGGGGGA
>JANLFZ010000758.1 GCA_024653385.1 Thermoguttaceae bacterium
GCCACGAAAGTGGGGGGCATCCGAAGTCGCCGAGGTAACCCGCAAGGGAGCTAAGCGCCGAAGATGAACTCCGCGATTGGGACTAAGTCGTAACAAGGTAGCCGTAGGGGAATCTGCGGCTGGATCACCTCCTAGTGTGCAAAATCGGCTGGAAGCTGATAGGATCGTCACTTGACCTGTTGCTGGGATTTATGGGCTTGTAGCTCAGCAGGTAGAGCGCCGCCTTTGCGAGGCGGAGGCCCTGGGTCCGAATCCCAGCAAGTCCATTGGGTGCACCTGCTGGAGCGAGGCTTCGCAGGGAAGGGCTGATATCAGGATGAAGCCGTGTATACGCTTTGCAGACCAGACGCTCACTGAGATCAGTGGAACGATCAAGCTGCTGATATGCCAGCCGGGGGATGGCTCGGCTCGAGCGCTGATGAAGGGCGTGCCAAGCTGCGATAAGCCCCGGCGAGGCGCATGGAGCCTTTGAACCGGGGATGCCCTAATGGGAAATCCCAGCTTTATGCTGATCCGTGAGGATCGGGAACGCCCCGGATTGAAACATCTTAGTAGGGGCAGGAGAAGAAATCAACCGAGATGCCGTCAGTAACGGCGAGTGAACGCGGCAGAGCCCAAACCGAATCCCGAAAGGGAGATGTGGTGTGATAAGCTCCGCC
>JANLFZ010000074.1 GCA_024653385.1 Thermoguttaceae bacterium
CCCCCATCCGCCATCTCCCATCGGGCCTCACCTCTCAAACTTCGGAATCACCGGCGGGGGCGTCTCGCGGATGAGCCGCTGGATGATGTCCTCGGTCGTGATGCCCTCGGCTTGGGCCTGGAAGTTCGTGCTGATGCGGTGCCGAAGCACGGGGATGGCGACCTTTTGCACGTCTTCGATCGAGACCGAGAATCGCCCGTCCATCGCGGCCAGCGACTTGCCGCCCATGATCAAGAACTGGCCGGCGCGGGGGCCGGCGCCCCAGTCGACCATCTCGCGCACGAACTGCGGCGCGGTGGGGTCCTTGGGCCGCGTGGCGCGCACCAGGCGTGCGACGTACTGCACCACGTACTGCGTCACGGCGACCGAGCCGACGAGCCTCTGCACATTGAGGATCGCCTTGCCCGAAAGCACCTTGCGCACCTCGACCTTCTCTTGCCGCGTCGTGACGGCGAGGATCTTCTCCTCCTCGTCGGCACTGGGGTAGTCGACTTTGATGTTGAACATGAAGCGGTCGAGCTGGGCCTCGGGCAGCGGGTAGGTGCCCTCTTGCTCGATCGGGTTCTGGGTGGCGATGGTGAAGAACGGCTCAGGCAGCGGGTAGGTGGCCTGGCCCACGGTCACCTCGCGCTCTTGCATGGCCTGAAGCAGCGCGGCCTGCGTCTTCGGCGGCGTACGGTTGATCTCGTCGGCCAGGAGGATGTTGGTGAAGATCGGCCCCTCGACGAAACGGAAGCTCCGCCGCCCGTGCTCGTCCTCCTCCAGCACGTTCGTGCCCGTGATGTCCGAAGGCATCAGGTCCGGCGTGAACTGGATCCGCTTGAACTGGATATCCAGGATCCGCGCCAGCGTGCTGACCATCAGGGTCTTGGCCAGCCCGGGCACACCGACCAAGAGGCAATGCCCCCGCGTGAAGATCGCGGCGAAGATCTGCTCGATGACCTCGTTCTGACCTACAATGACCTTTTGGAGTTCCTCCTGCATCAGCCGCCGTTGATAGGCGAACTCTTGGAGGAAGTCGCCGAGGCTGCGTGGCTTGTTGACGGTCGACAAGACAATGTCCTCGAATGGGGGTAGGAGTTCCGGATACCCAAGCAACCTACTTGTCCCGCTTGGCCGGTATTGTAACGGGTGTGCCGAATCCGCCCAGCCGCCGGTGGGATCGCGGATTCCTTAACCCTCCAATTCTAATATACTTGGGGTAAGCGTGCGGCCCTCTTCCCACAAGGAATCCTCCATGCGGCGCTCTTGTATCGGTGCGTGGTTGGCGGCTTTGACTTGGGTGGCCACTCCCCCTGCCTTGTCCGGGGAAGGTCCCAAGGCCCGGGATGCAAGATCGGCACTGACGCCCGAAGCCGTGCGCCAGGCCATCGAAAGCGGGGCCAACTTCCTCAAGCGGCAACAACAGGCCAATGGGGGTTGGGCCGAACATTTGGGTTATCACGGGGGAGTGACCGCGCTTTGTACCCTGGCGCTGTTGAACGCGGGCGTTCCCCCGGACGACGAACACGTCAAGCGGGCGCTGGCGTATCTACGACGGGTGCCCGCCGAACGCACCTACGTGACCTCGCTGCAAACCATGGTCTTCTGCCGGGCCCACCCGGAACTCGACCTCCCGCTGATTCAACGCAATGTGGTCGCCCTGGAACGCTGGCAAATCCCGGAGGGACAAAACAGGGGGGCATGGGCCTACCCTGAAGGTCCAGGCGACAACTCGAACTCCCAATTCGCCTTGTTGGCGCTCTACGATGCCGATCGGATCGGCGTGAAGGTCAGCGCCCGGACCTGGCAGAACGCCCAGCGCTACTGGCGACAATGCCAAAACCCCGATGGCTCTTGGGGTTATGTGCGCGGCATGGCCGGCAGCGGCAGCATGACCGCCGCGGGCATCACCAGCATGGTGATTACCATGGATCGTCTGGGCGAGCCCGACGCCACCGTGGAAGGCGACCGGATTCTCCCCTGCCAGCGGTCGGAACGCGGCGACAACCCGGTCGAGCGGGCCGTCCAGTGGTTCGCCAGGAACTTCACCGTCGAGAGCAATCCTGGCGTCCGTGGCCGGGCTTGGCTCTTGTACTACTTGTACGGTCTGGAGCGGGTCGGCCGGCTGACGAACCGCCGCTTCATCGGCGAACACGACTGGTACCGCGAGGGGGCCGAGTACCTCGTGTTTCGCGCCAAGGGCGGCCCGCTGAGCGACCATTGGACGGGCACGGGCATGAACGAGAACGACGCCCGGATCGCGACCAGCTTCGCCCTGTTGTTCCTCTCGAAGGGGCGCTGGCCCGTGCTGTTGTCGAAGTTGCGGCACGGTCGGGAAGACGATTGGAATGCCCATCGCAGCGACGTGAACAACCTCACCCGGTATGTCGAGTCCCAGTGGAAAACCGACTTGATCTGGCAAGTGATGGACCTTCGGGCGTCGTCGATCGACGATCTGACCCAGTCGCCCGTGCTCTACTATTGCGGCAAGAACAGTCCGTTGCCCGAGGACCCGCGGGAGCAAGACGAGTTGGCCGCCAAGCTCCGGGGCTACCTCGACCGGGGCGGTTTCTTGTTCGCCGAGGCGTACTGTGGCGGGGCGGCGTTCGACGAGGGCTTCCGCAAGCTCATGAAGAAAGTCTTTCCCGAGGAGGAATACAAGCTGCAACTCTTGCCGGCCGAGCACCCCATCTGGCGAGCCGAAGAGGTCGTGCCCGCCAAGCACCAGCGGGTGCTGGAGGGGGTCGAGTTCGGCTGCCGCACGAGCGTCGTCTATTGCCCGCCCGACCATTCCGACCGCGTCCGTGCTCCGTTGTCGGCCCTCTGGGAACTATCGCGCCCCGGGCGCGAGGTGAAGTTCTCGGCCGGGGTGCAGGAGGAGATCAAGGCGGGGCTTTCGATCGGGCTCAACGTGCTGGCCTACGCCACCAACCGCGAGTTGAAGACCCGCGACGAGTTCTTCACGTCACGGCCCGAGAAGGCCGCGCCGAGCGAGGCCCGTCGGGGACTGCTCTACGTGGCCAACCTGCGTCACCCCGGCGGATGCACGGCCGCGCCGCGGGCGTTGACGAACCTGCTCGAGGCAGCGGCCGCCAACGCCAAGATCCGTGTCCACACGCCGCCCCGCGACATCGACATCGGCGACCCGGCCCTGTTCGACTATCACTTGGTTTTCATGCACGGTCGCACCTTCTTCCGTCTGACCGACGCCGAACGGAAGCAACTGAAGACTTACGTCGAACGCGGCGGCATGGTTCTGGCCGACGCCATCTGCGCCAGCCCGCAATTCGCCGATGCCTTTCGCAAGGAAATGCAGGCCATGTTCCCGGATCGTGCGCTACAGCCCATCCCGCGCGAGGACCCGATGTTGACGACGGCCTACGGCGGGTTCGACGTCCGCATGGTTCAAAGGCGCGATCCGCAGCAGCGTTCCAAGACCGATCCGCTCAAAGCCTTGCTGCGCAAGGTGCCGCCGGAATTGGAGGGGATCAAGCTCGACGACCGCTGGGGCGTGGTGTTCTCGCGCTACGACCTGAGCTGCGCATTGGAGAAGCAGGACTCGGTCGAGTGCCAAGGCTACACGCGCGAGGACGCTGCCCGGATCGGGGTCAACGTGGTGCTCTACTCGTTGCAGCAGTAGGGATGTGAAAGGCCGTCCCACATCGATGCGAACCATCCTCCTCCTCGTCTCGCTCACCCTTCTGGTGCGCGGCGGCGCGATGTTGGCGGCGCCGGACGCCCTCCGCGACGACGTGGATCGCTATCGCGCCGTGGCCGAGAACCTCTATTACCGGGGCGTGTTCGCGACGATCGAGAGGCCGACCGCGTACCGGCCGCCGCTGTACCCGGTCTTGCTCGTGCCCGCCGTGGCGCTGGGCGCCTGGTCGAGCGTGGGCATCGCGGCGCTGCACCTGGCCCTGGGCGTCGGCACGGTCCTCTTGACGTGGCGGTTGGGACAACAAGCCCAACTGGGCGGCTGGGCATGGGTCGCGGCCGCGCTGGTGGCCTGCGACCCCATCCTGGTGAGGCAATCGACGCTCGTCATGACCGAGACGCCCGCCGCGTTTTTCGCCGCGGCGGGGTTGGTCGCACTTGGCCGGGCCACGCAATGTCCCTCGGCCGGGCGCGCCGCGCCGGCGGGCGGATGCCTGGCAGCCGCCTCGCTATGCCGGCCGACGTTCCTCCCATGGCTTGCCGCCTGCGCCTTGGCGCTTCCGTGCTTCGTCCCCACGACCGCGCAGCGCCTGAAGGTGTTCGCCCTGTTCGTCCTGGCCGCGGCCGTGGTCCTTTCGCCGTGGACGCTGCGCAACTACGCGCGGTTTGGCAAGCCGATCGTCTCGACCACCCACGGAGGCTACAACCTGCTTCTCGGGAACAACCCGTTCTTTTACGAGTACCTTCGCAGCGGTGCGTGGGGGACGGCGTGGTTTTCCGGCGACTTGGATCGCCAGTGGCTGGCCGAGATCCCCGCGAGCGAGACAGACGCCGATCGAAAAGCGTACGACGAGGCTTGGAGGAACATCCGGGCTGAGCCGGGCATGTTTGCCTATGCGTGCCTGGTGCGCGTGGCCCGGCTGTTCTCGCCTTTTCCCCACCAGACCGACCCGCACGAAGGCCGGTCCGCCCGGGCGCTGCGCTACGCGGCCGCGGCGTGGTATGTCGCCGAGTTACCGTTGGCGCTGGCGGGCGCGGTGGCCGTGGGACTCGCCTGGCGTGCCGCGACAGCACGCGCAAACGGCGAGCCTTGGGCGCCGTGGCTCTGGGCAGGACTGTTGGTCCTGACTTTTGTCGCGGTCCACGCGTTCTATTGGACCGACTTGCGCATGCGGGCGCCGCTCATGCCGGCGCTGGCCCTTGCCGCGGCCCGTGGCGCTGGTTGGCTGGCCGGCGCTATAGGTCGCCGCTGTCGGCCTTGGCCGGGCGATTCTTGCGCCGGGCGGCGTCCTTCAGGCCCGTGTCGGGGGCTTTGATCTCGACGGCGAGCAGTTCGATGACCAGGTCGGCCTCGACATCCCTTGCCAGCCTTTCCCCCGAACCTCCCGGCTGGCCTGGTTGACCCGGATACCCACCCGGTCCCCCGTAGGTCGGCCCGCCGTAACTCGGCGCGCCCTCGCCGCCGGGCATGGTGGGCATTTCGGGCGAGCCGCCGGGCGTGCCGGGTTGAGCGCGGGCTTTCGTGCCCGTCTTGGCCGCCGGCGCCCTCTTGGTGATCAACAGATCGAACGACTGCTTGCGGCCCTGATCGGCGTCGATCCGCACGCCGTCCATCCAGATGCCGGAAGCCGCGACATGCTCGACCGGCCGGGGGAACTTGCGCTTGAAGAAATCCACGACCTTGCCGGGCGTGGTCTTGCGTTCCAAACGCACGTAGTGGATCGACATGGGGCTCATCGGCACGCCCGACAGTTTGCCCTTCGGCAAATCGTCGGGCCAAGCGAAGTGGTATTCGACCGATGGCTTCATGCTGGCGGGCAGTTGGAAGGGATCTGCATCGGCCGAGCCCTTGGACTTCCCTCCCTTGACCGCCGCGTAGAACTGGGTGCATAGGGCCCGGGCCATCGCCTCGCTGGCGGCCATCCATTCGTAGGCGCTCTGGTCGGGGCTGGTCTTTTCGGTTTTTTGGCCTGGGGCACTGCCCGGGGCGCTACCGGGCATGCCGCCCGGCGCGCCGGGACCGCCCGGTGCGCCATACCCCGAATCGCCCGAACCGCCCCGGTCCCGACTGCGCCGCAACCGAGGTCGCACCAGCACGGGTTTGTTCGGGTCGGGCGGGTCCTTGCGCGGCAGGGCCTTCAGCACGACCAGGAAACCCGGGTCGTTGAAGTACCGGCTGGTCAATCCGGCCCCTTCGAGGTCGCCGGGACCCTCATCGGCCCGTTCGTACAACAAGGCGCAGAGCTTCGCGCGCACCGAGTCGACCGGCACCGTGCTGGCCAGAACGATTTGTTCGGCCGCGGAACCGAGCGACTCGTCGCTGGCCAGGTCGAGGCCCGACTCGATGGTCTTGAGGAACTCGGGGCCCCAAAGCTGGCGGGCCAGACGAAGGTGGGTTTCGTCGGCCGATGCGCCGGCCCCGCCCAGCCCGAAGATCGAGGCCAAGCTGGGCGGTTTGGGAGCACCGGGCAGCGTCACCGGCGGCGGCGCGGCGCCGATTGCACCCGGCGCGCCGAACGTCGGCTGCGCTTCAGGGCTGGTGGGTCCTTCGGGACTGGGCATCCCCGGATACCCGGAGGCCGCCCCGGGCGAGCCGGGCGGCGCCGGGCATGGCGCCGCCCGGATATCCGCTCGGCGGTGCGCCTGGTGAGCCTGGAGACCCGCTTCCGGGGCCACCAGGATAGCCAGGCGCGCCGGGATAGCCGGGTCCGCCGGGATAGCCGTACGGGCGGCTGCCGGGTTTGGCCGCGGGCTCCGCCGCGGTGCGCGGCGGCACGCCCATCAGCGTCGCCAGCGCCGTCGAGCTGTACTGCGTGAAGTGTTGCCGAATCGTCGCCTTGATCGGCTCAAACGCCTCGCCTTGCTGCGTGTTGAGGACCATCTGCGCCGGGAGATTCTCCGGTGCCGGCTGGAGCAGCAACTGGGCGAGCAAGTTGCGCGTCTGCTGGGAAACGACCGGCGACACCATGAATCGCGCCAAACGGACCCGAAGCGCTTCGTCGGCCTTGGTCGCGGCCAAGGCGAGGGCCTTCTTCTGCAATTCGGCGGCGGTCATCCGGCCGCCCGAGGGCCCGCCTGCCCCAGGATAGCCGGCCATGCCGGGGTACCCGGGCATGCTGCTGCCAGGATAACCCGAACTGCCCGCCGGATACCCAGGGTACGACGGCGTCCCTTCGGTCTTGGTTCCCTCCTTGGCGGCCGACTTGGGTTCGGGACGTAGCCGCTCGGGCGTGGTCAGCGCGGTGAAAAACACCTCGTCGCTCTTGGGGAAAGGACGTTCGAGCAGGCTCTCCAACGCGGCTTCGGCCGCCGACCGGTCGTCGTCCACCTTGATCGCGCCGCCAATCAACTGCTGGATCGTCTCCTGCGCCGTCTTGCTCGAATTGAGAATGCTCAACCCGACCACGATCGCGCGGGTTGTCGCGCTGTCCAACGGCCTGGCTTGACCGCCGCCACCGGGTTGACCCGAACCGGGATAGCCACCGGGGTATCCGCCGGGGTATCCCCCGGGATATCCGCCGGGATATCCACTCGGCGAGCCACTACCTGGCCCCGGCGATTCCGGACTGCCCGGGGGACCCGAGTAGCTGGGCGCGGAACCCGGAGGCCCCCCGGGCGACATGCCGGGATAGCCCGACGACCCGCTGCCCGGCGGCCCCGACATCGGATAGCCCGGAGGCATGCCCGAGGGACCGCTAGGAGCGGCGGGTTTGGCGGGTTCGGCGGGCTTGGGCTGCTCGGTCTTGATCAGTCGCGTCAGCAACGTCGAGGCCCGATCGATGGTCTGCGCGTCGCCGCCGTCGGCGAAGTGCTTGGCCATGTAGATCACGGCCTCTTTGAGCCGGGGATCGCCATCCCACCGGGCCTTGTAGTAGTGTTCCTTGACCCACCGGGTCACGTCGTCTGGCAATCCGGGGGTGGGCTTGGCCGCACCAGCCTGGTCAGGAGCCCCAGGAGGCGCCATGCCCGGCGCCCCCATGCCTGGACCGGTATACGTGGGTGGTGGGCTTTCGGGTGAACCGCTTCCCACCGGCGCGCTTCCGCTCGGCCCGCTACCGACGGGCATACTGCCCGCAGGCCCGCTGCCGACCGGTCCACTGCCGGGCGGCATCTCGCCCGGAGGGCCGGACGAGCCTGAGGGGGGCGACTGGGCCAGTGATGGCAAGCTGGCCAGCCACAACAGCGTCGCCACCCATGCCAACAGACCACCAAGGACCGCCTTCGTGCGCATCCGAGTCCCGTTCACCGCAATGCCTCCTCAGAAAGGCGTTCGGCCGAAGGGCCCGCCCGACGCGAGGCCCTCGCACGGCGTCGTTCGATTGTCGCTGACCCCCGCAACCGCTAGTATCGCAAACTTCGTGCGTCCACGCTACCAGGGCACACCAGAAGTCCAACACGTTTCTGGGATCGTCGAGCCGGCGCGAACCGCATGGCCCTCCAGGGCGCTGCCCCGTTGGAGGGGTAGGGCTTGACTCGGCCTCCGTTCCTTCTCGAAGCTGGTACGCGCTGGGGCGATTCGGGCGAACGGCCCCCTTGCCTTCGCGACCCACCCGGTGAATCATTTACCGCGTTGTCTGTCTACTGGCTTCCGCGAGGAGGAATTGCGTCATGAAGAATCCCTGGAAAGCATCGGTTCTGGCGACCGTCCTCTTGGCCCTTGTCGTCGCGTCGGCGGCTCGCGCCGAGGGCGTGAAGATCGGCGACAAGGCGCCCGACTGGTCGGGCATCATCGGAGTCGACGACAAGACCCACAGTCTGTCGGACTACGCCAAGGCAAAGCTCATCGTGCTGGTGTTCACCTGCAACCACTGCCCCGTGGCGGTGGCGTACGAAGATCGGCTCATCGCCCTTCAGAAAGACTACAAGGCGAAGGGCGTGCAGGTCGTCGCCATCAACGTGAACAATCTGCCGGACGATAAGCTCGACAAGATGAAGGAGCGGGCGAAGACGAAGGGGTTCAACTTCCCCTATCTGTACGATTCGAGCCAAAAAACCGCCCGCGACTACGGCGCCACCTGCACCCCGCACGTCTTCGTTCTTTGCCAGGAACGCAAGATCGCGTACATGGGGGCCATCGACGACAACAACAGTCCCAAGCAGGTGAAGCACCACTACCTGCGCGACGCGCTCGATGCCCTGCTGACCGGCGGCCAGCCGCCCAAAACCGTCACCCAGCAACGCGGGTGCAGCATCAAGTGGGATTAGCCCAGCGAGTCGCGATGCCCGGCGTCGAGGAATCAGCCGGCCGCCGCGCGCGGTGGCTCCTTGCGATCGCACTGTGGTGCGGCGTGGGTCTTGCCCTGGCGGCTGCCCCGCCGGTATCCCAGGAACCGCCGGTCCGCCTGATCGACGAGAAAGACCTGGACAAGGTCTTGAAGAGCCACCAGGGCAAGGTGGTGCTTGTCGATTTTTGGGCGACCTGGTGCGAATCGTGCGTGGAGAATTTCCCGCACACGGTCAAGTTGCACCACGATTTGGCCAATAAGGGACTGGCCGTCCTCGGCGTGAGCATGGACGAACCGGAGGATGCCCCCCAGGTGCGCAAGTTTCTCGCCTCGAAGAAGGCGGCGTTCGAGAATTTCCAGAGCCGGCTGGGGGGCTCCTCCGACGAGTCGATGGCAAGGTTCCAGATCCGCAACGGCACGTTGCCCCACCTGCGGCTTTACGACCGCGCCGGCAAGCTCCGCAAAGTATTCCCGCCGGAAGGCGGCAAGAAACTCGACCCGAAGGCGATCGAGCGGGAAGTCCGATCGCTATTGGCGGAACCGCCGTAGGCTCGCGCAACGAAAGCCGCGCCACGCGACGGCGAAGGAAACGTACGCAGGGGGCGGCCGCCTGGATTACGCGCGCAGGCATTGAGATTCGGCTGTTTCTCGGGTACGCTGGACAGCCGGGCTCCGGGCTTCCAACCTCGGTCTTTTTCGCTGCGTGCCACCAATGAACGCTATGTTGCCGCCGTGGCTGGTGTTGGCGTGCCTGGCCGCTGTCGCGGACCTTGTCCCAGCCGCGCTTGCCGCGCCCGCCGAAAGACGTCCGAACATCGTGTTCTTCATTGCCGACGACCTCGGCTACGGCGACCTGGGGTGCTACGGCCAGAAGAAGATTCGCACCCCGAACATCGACCGGCTGGCCGACGAGGGGATGAGGTTCACCGCGCACTACTCGGGCCACAACGTGTGCGCGCCGTCGCGGTGCGTGCTCATGACGGGCTTGCATCCGGGCCACGCCTACATCCGCGACAACCGGCAAGCCAAGGCCATCGGTCTTTCGTTTGACGAAGGGCAAGTGCCCGTGCCGGCCGGCTATCTGCGGCTGCCGCTGGCACTGAAGAAGCTCGGCTACGCGGTCGGCGGATTCGGCAAGTGGGGCCTTGGGCCGGTGGGTAGCACGGGCGATCCGCTGAAGCAGGGTTTCGACCGATTCTTCGGGTTCAACTGCCAGGCCGTAGCCCACAACTACTACCCGACGCACCTTTGGGACGACTCGCGGCAGGTCGCGTTGGACAATCCGAAGTTCGCCGCTCACCAGCGCCTGCCCGACGGCGCCGACCTCAACGACCCGGCCACGTATGCTTCGTTCGTGGGCAAGCAGTATGCCCCGGACGTAATCAGCGCCGAGGCCCGCCGGTTCGTCCAGGCGCACCGCGACCGGCCGTTCTTCCTCTATTATCCCACGACCGTGCCGCACTTGGCGCTTCAGGTGCCCGAGGAGTCGCTCGCCGAGTACGTGGGCAAGTTTCCCGAGGAACCTTACCCGGGGGGCCGGGGCTATCTGCCCCACCGGACGCCGCGCGCGGCCTACGCCGCGATGATCACGCGCCTGGACCGCGAGATCGGCCGCATCGTGGACCTCGTGAAGGAACTGGGGCTGGACGACATGACGATCTTCGTGTTCACCAGCGACAACGGGCCTTTGTACGACCGGTACGGCGGCACGGACGCCGAGTTCTTCAACAGCGCCGCGGGGTTTCGCGGACGCAAGGGGTCGTTCTACGAGGGCGGTTTCCGCGTGCCCTGCGTCGTGCGGTGGAAAGGCCGCGTGGGCGCCCGCACCGAAAGCGACCGCGTGACCGGGTTCGAAGACTGGTTGCCGACGCTGCTCGAACTGGTCGGTGCCAAGGAAGCCATTCCGGCGGGCATCGACGGCATCAGCTTTGCTCCGACCCTATTGGGCCGGCGGCAGGAGCCGCGCCCCTTCCTCTACCGCGAATCGCCGGGCTACGGCGGCCAGCAGTGTGTGCGCGTGGGCGACTGGAAGGCCGTGCGGCAGAACCTCAACGCGCCGCCGAGGGGCAAGAAGGCGAAGACGGCCGAGCCGGGCCGGATCGAGCTGTACAACCTCGCGACCGACCCGGCCGAGACGCGCGACGTCGCCGCCGAACATCCCGACGTGGTGGCGAACCTCCGCGCGATCATGGAGCGCGAGCATGTCAAGTCGGACCTGTTCCCGATTCGCGCCCTCGATGGCCCGCCAACCGCCAAGTGACGCGATCGGAGGTCCTTCGGCACTTGCCGGGTTCTGCCGTAGGTTCTTGAATTGAGCCACCCATGCGGAGATACGCGATGCGCAGTGTTGCGGCGGTGTGCGGGCTCTTGACGTTTCTCGTTTGGACTTGGTCCGAAGGCCAGGGGGCCGAGACCGGCCCGACGCGGCAATCCACGGTCCGGATGGCGCAAGAGACGATCGTGCTGCCCACGTATGAAGTGGGGCCGGCCGATCCCAACCCCATGTTCTACACGAACGAGTCCTACCAAGGGGCCCAGCGCCGGGTGTACCCGTACCCGCTCCAAGACCATCTCACGCATGCTCGCAAGGACAAGACCTACACGGCCTTGACGCTGGAGAACGAGTACGTGCGGATCTCGGTCTTGCCCGAACTCGGCGGTCGCCTGTTCAGCGCGACCGACAAGACCAACGGCTACGAGTTCTTCTACCGGCAGCACGTGATCAAGCCGGCCTTGATCGGCATGTTGGGGGCCTGGATCTCCGGCGGTGTGGAGTGGTGCGCGTTCCACCACCACCGCAACACGACCTTCATGCCGGTCGACTACGCGCTGGTGGAAAACCCCGACGGCAGCAAGACGATCTGGGTCGGCGAGACCGAGCGCCGGCACCGCATGCGATGGCTGGTGGGCCTCACGCTCCGCCCCGGCAGTTCGTGCCTCGAGGCCCAAGTCAAGTTCTTCAACCGCACGGCGCAGCCGCACTCGATCCTCTACTGGGCCAACGCCGCGGTCCACGTGAACGACCAGTACCAGGTGATCTTCCCGCCGAGCGTCCAGGCGGCCACCTACCACTCGAAGATCGACTTCACCTACTGGCCGATCTCGCGGGGCAAGTACCGGGGCCACGACTATACCGGCGTGGACCTCAGTTGGTGGAAGAACTCGCCCGAGTCGAACTCGTTCTTCGCCTGGGACCTGCGGGAGGATTTCATGGGCGGGTACGACCACGGCAAGCAGGCGGGCGTGGTCCACGTGGCCGACCACCACCTCGTGTGCGGGGCCAAGCTCTGGGAGTGGGGCACCGGCCCCTACGGCCGCGCGTGGGACAAGATCCTCACCGACGACGACGGCCCCTACGCCGAGCTGATGACCGGGGCCTGGTCCGACAACCAGCCCGACTATAGCTGGATCAAGCCCTACGAGGTGAAGACCATCACCCAGTGCTGGTACCCGGTGCGCGGGATCGGCGGCTTCAAGAACGCCAACCTCCACGGGGCGGTCAACCTCGAACTCCGGCCCGAGGGCACGATCCTCGTCGGCTTCCATGCCACCTCGCGGCATCGAGGCGCCAGGGCCTTGCTCAAGGCCGGCCAGAAGGTCCTCTTGGACCAGACGGTCGACATCGGCCCCGACCGGCCTTTTCGCCGGGACCTGCGCGCGCCGTCCCAGGTGCGGGAGACCGATTTGCGCGCGTCGCTCGTGACCGCGCAAGGCGACGAGTTGGTGGCCTATCAACCGGTCCGCCGCAACCCGCCGGCGGAGTTGCCCAAGCCCGTCACCCCGCCGCCGAAGCCCGCCGAGATCAAGACGCTTGAAGAGCTGTACCTGACGGGCCTGCGCGTCGAGCAGATCCACAACCCCAGTGTCGACCCGCTGGATTATTACCGCGAGGCGGTCCGGCGCGATCCCGGCGACTCGCGCGCCAACACCATGCTCGCGATCAGCGCCAACAAGCGGGGACAGCACCACGAGGCCGAAAGGCACGCGCGCCGGGCCATCGAGCGGCTCTCGGCCGAGTACACGCGGCCGCAGAACACCGAAGCCTATTACCAGTTGGGCTTGGCCCTGCGGGCCCAGGGGAAGCTCGACGAAGCCTACGACAGCTTCTATCGGGCGAGTTGGGACCAGGCGTTCCACTCGGCCGCCTACTACCAGTTGGCCGAGCTGTCGTGCCGCAAGGGCGATTTCGCGCGGTCGTTGGATCAGATCGAGCGGTCGTTGGCGACCAACGGCTGGAACACCAAGGCCCTGAACCTCAAGGCCGCGGTCTGCCGCAAACTCGGCAGGGCGGAGGAAGCGCGGGCCGCCGCCCGGAGCGTCCTTGCGGCTGACCCGCTCGACCTGTGGGCCGCCAACGAACTGATGCTGGCCGGTGGAGACTTTCCCCCGCATCTGACCGCCGCCTCGCTCGAGCAAAGGGTGCCGGCCGATGTCCAGTCCTGCCTCGAACTGGCGACCGACTACATGGGGCCCGGCATGTGGGACGAGGCCGTCGCGGTGCTCGAGCGCCCGGTGCGCGAGAAAGCGCCTTTCGCGGGCACGTATCCGATGGTCCACTACCTTTTGGGGTATCTCTACGAACAGAAGGGGCAGCGAGACAAGGCGGCCGAGGCGTTTGCGGCGGCGGCCCGCATGCCCGGGGACTACTGTTTTCCCTTCCGAGCCGAAGGGCCGCGCGGAGCGAGGCCCTTCGCGCCCAACCGACCGACGCCCACGCCCAGTGCTACCTGGGCAACCTGCTGTTCGACCTCCAGCCCGAGGCCGCCATCGCCGCGTGGGAAGCGGCCCGGGCGAACGATCCGGGCCTGGCGCTGGTTCACCGCAATCTCGGCTGGGCGTACTATCGGGTGAAGCTCGATGTGGGCAAAGCGATCGAGTGCTACGAGAGGGCAATCGCCATCAACGCGAGCGATCCGCGGCTCTTCCTCGAACTCGACACGCTCTACGAATCGGGCAACGTGTCGCCCGAGCGCCGGCTGGCGGTCCTGGAGAAGCACCATACGACCGTCGCCAAGCGGCAGGACAGCTTCACCCGGGAAATCCAGGTGCTCGTGCTGGCCGGGCGCTACGACCAGGCGATCGAGCACCTCGCCAACAACCGTTTCCACGCGAGGGAAGGGAGCGAGCGGATCCACGACGTGTTCGTCGATGCCCACCTGCTCCGCGGTCTGGGCCGCTTGCGCGAGAAGAGGTACAAGGACGCCCTCGACGACTTCGAGAGAGCGGCCGATTACCCCGAGAACCTCTCGGTCGGCCGACCGAAAAACGACCCTCGCGCCGCCCAGGTGGCCTACTGCACCGCGCTGGCGTGGGAGGGTTTGGGCAACGCCCACGAGGCACGCGCCCAGTACGAAAAGGCCGCCGGCGGGGCCAACGGCGCGGATCCACCCGAGGCCCGATTCTACCGGGCCCAGGCGCTGGCCAAGCTCGGTCGGCACGAACAGGCCCGGCGCATCTTCGACGGGCTGATCCAAACCGCTCGCGAGCGGTTAGCCGCGGGCGAAACCAGCGATTTCTTCGCCAAGTTCGGCGAGCGCGAGGCGAAGCGATCGCGCATCGCCGCGGCCCACTACTTGCTTGGCCTCGGGTACTTGGGAAACGGCCAGATCGCCCAGGCCCGCGAGGCATTCCGCCAAGCGGTAACGACCGACGCGGCCCACGTCTGGGCGCGGTACCAGGCTTCGGCCGTCGAGTGAGGGCTGGGGGCCTAGATCGCCTCGCCCCCGCGTTCCCCGGTGCGGATGCGGATGCAGTCCTCCAGCGGGAGAACGAAGATTTTGCCGTCGCCCACCTCGCCCGAGGCGCCGGTGCGTGCCCCCTTGATGATCGCGTCGATCGTGGGCTGAAGGAAGTTGTCGTTGACGCCGATCATCAACTGGACTTTGCGCACGAGATTCACGGCGAACTCGTGCCCGCGGTAAACCTCGGTATGCCCTTTTTGGCGTCCGAACCCCTGAACGTCCATCACCGTCAGGCGGAAGACTTCGACCTCGGCCAGCGCGGCCTTGACGGCCTCGAGGCGCTCGGGCTGGATCAGGGCGATAATCAGCTTCATGAGGCTTTGCTCCGGCAAACGCGCGGCCCGAAGGCCTCGCCACAGGCACACGACGTCGCGCGTCCCCCGCGTGCGGCGCCCAACGCGGTCTCGCACGCATCTGCGCACGCTTTCGACCGGCGCCCATATTGGATCGTACCAGGCGCGCCGCGACGCCTCAAGGGGTCCCGCGATTGGCCCGGCCTGGCGAAAGCGGCCACCGGGCCGGGCCCTATCGTCGATCGCGGCGGCGCGAGGTCTTGCGGTGCGGCCGGTAGCCGACCGCGCCGGGCCCCTCGGCGCGCGGCCTTGCCATCCGGGTCGGCGGTGTCTTGGCGCCGCGGGGCGGCCTCGCGGGAATAAGGCACTCCGGCCCGTCGCCGATCAGGTCTTGCCGGCCCGCCTCGATCAGGGCCTCGCGCACCTCGTAATATCGCTCGGGCACGAAGAACTGAAGTAATGCCCGCTGGAGCCGCCGCTGGCGAGCCCCCTTGGCCACGTGGACCTCTTGACCGGTCATCGGGTCGATGCCGGTGTAATACATGCACGTGGCGATGTCGAAGGGCGTGGGGTAGAAGTCTTGCACCTGCTCGGGCCGATAGCCGGTCCGCTTGAGGAACTCGGCCAGACGGATCATCTCGTTCAGCCCGCAGCCCGGATGGCCCGCGATGAAGTACGGCACCAGGTACTGCTTCTTGCCGACCGCCGCCGAGAGCCTGGCGAACTGGCGTGCGAAGGCCTCGAACTCGTCGATCGAGGGCTTCTTCATCAGGCAAAGCACGTCGGGGTCGACGTGTTCGGGGGCGACCTTCAGGTGCCCGCCCACATGATGCCGCACCAACTCGTTCATGTAGACCTCGCTCCGTCGGGCCAGGTCCATGCGCACGCCCGAGGCAATGAACACCTTCTTGACTCCCCTTTCCTGCCGCGCGGCGCGCATCAGTTCGACCAGCGGGCCATGATCGGTGTTCAGAAGTTTGCAGATCGTCGGATGGATGCAGCTCAGACGCCGGCACTTGGCGCGCACCTCGGGCCGGGTGCAGTTCATGCGGTACATGTTCGCGGTGGGCCCGCCCAGGTCGCTTACGATCCCCTTGAAATCGGGGTCCCCGACCATGCGGCGGATCTCGTCTCGAATCGATCGAGCGCTTCGGCTTTGGATGATCCTTCCCTCGTGCGCCGTGATTGAACAGAAGGTGCATCCGCCAAAACACCCTCGCACGATCTGGATCGAGTCCTTGACGACTTCGAACGCCGGAATCGTGCGGTCGCCGTAATCGGGATGCGGATAGCGCTGGTACGAGAGCGCGTACACCCGGTCCATCTCGGCTTCGGAAAGCGGCATCGCCGGCGGATTGACCACCACCGCCTCGGGGCCATGCGGCTGGACTAGGCGCCGGGCGCTATACGGATTGGTTTCCAGGTGCGCGACGCGCGTCATTTCGGCGAACTTGCGCCGATCGGCCGCCACTTCCTCGTAGCTCGGCAACTCGATGGTGGGCCAGTTCGCCGGGCACGTTAGCGAGGTGTCGGGCGCGGGGCACGTTTGCTCGGGGGCATGGTTCGTCCCACGGCCTTCGCCCGAGCCGGTCCCGGGGCCGGCCGACCACCTAGCCCGCAACCTCGCCCACTCGTTTCCCCCCAGCCGGTAGGCCACGCCGCGCAGGTCGCGCAATTGCTCGACGGTCTGACCCGCCGCCAGCCGACGGACGATCTCGAGCAGGGTCCGTTCGCCCATGCCGAAGACCACCAGGTCGGCCTTCGAGTCCATGACGACCGAACGCCGGACCTTGTCGCTCCAATAATCGTAGTGGGCCAGGCGGCGCAGGCTGGCCTCGACCCCGCCCGCGACGATCGGTACGCCCTTGAAGGCCTCCCGGGCCCGCTGGCAATACACGGCCGTGGCGCGATCCGGTCGCCGGCCGATTTCGCCGCCTGGGCTGTAGGCATCGTCGTTGCGCACCTTGCGGTTGGCCGTGTAATGGTTGACCATCGAGTCCATGTTGCCTGCGCTGATCGCAAAGCACAGACGTGGTTTGCCGAATTGCCTCCAGGGCTCGCAGGAACGCCAATCGGGCTGGCTGAGGATGGCCACCCGGTAACCCTCGCTCTCCAAGAGCCGGCCCAAGACGGCCATGGCGAAACTGGGATGATCGACATAGGCGTCGCCGGTGACGAACACCACGTCCACGGCGTCCCAACCCCGCGCCGCCACCTGCTTTGGCGTCATGGGCAAGTACCTGGCGGGATCGAGCTTCGGATGACGCATCGGTGCGGAACGCCTTCGAGACAATGGACC
>JANLFZ010000759.1 GCA_024653385.1 Thermoguttaceae bacterium
AGTCGCGCCGCGTGGGCGCTGTGGCCGTTGGCCAAGGTCCTCAGCGCTGGCGTGGTGGCGTTGGCCGAAGAGCACGGGGTGCCGGGCTGGATCCTGGTGGCCGGCGACGACACGGTGGCCCAGGCCAAGGGGAAACGGGTCTACGGCAAAGGATGCCATCACGATGCGGTGCGGAGTTCGCACAGCCACCTCGTGTGGCGGTGGGGGCATCGCTGGGTCGTCTTGGCGATCCTCGTCCCGTTCCCGTTCGCCCGCCGCCCCTGGGCGTTGCCGGTGTTGGCGGCCCTATTCCCAAAGAACTCAACGAGCAGGAGGGACGACGCCACAAGACGCACCTCGATTTGGCGCGAGGGCTGTTCGCCGCCCTGGTGCGTTGGTTTCCCGACAAGCGCTTCGTCTTTTTGGGCGATGGGGGATACGCCTCGCACGAGTTTGCCGCGTTCTTCCATCGCCATCGGCGGCGTGCGGCCCTGGTCGCCCGCTTCCACGGCGACGCCGCGTTGTACGCCCCGCCGCCGGCGTACGCCGGGCATGGTCGCCCGCGCGTCCGAGGGCCCAAACAGCCCAGCCCTCAGCAGGTGGTGGCCTCGGCTCGGCTGCAAACCAAGATCGTCGCGTGGT
>JANLFZ010000760.1 GCA_024653385.1 Thermoguttaceae bacterium
CTCGGTGTGGGCTGACAGTGCCCCCTCGGCCGAAGTGTCGCTACCCGGCGTTTCCAAGCGTAACAAAGACCGCTTGGCCGCGTTGGCCTCCTTGCGGGAGGACGAATTGGCCCTTGGGGCCGTGCTGGGCGAGGTGCGCGCGGTCCTTGAGACCTCGGCGGCAGACCAAGCCATGAGCGAGCTGTACGTCGCCACCGCCCGAGAGCGCTTGAAGCAGGTGGCCCAGACCCTGGCCGACCCGGGCGCTGATCTAGCCGGTCGATCCTTCCTGGCCCGACTGTGGTGGGTGGATGAGCTGTTGACGGCCCTGGTCCAAGCGAGAACCAGCCGGGCAGGGATCGCCTCGCTCGGCAGCGATGGCGGCGTCGCCCTTTTGGACGAGGACCCGCCCAATCTGCCCCCCGTTGCCCAGGACGATGGCTACGAGCTGAAGCACGACACGACGCTATCGGTCCCGGCCCCCGGGGTGATGACGAACGATTACGACCCGCTGGCCGATCCCATTACGGCCTCGCTGGTCAGCGGTCCCAGCCACGCGGCCTCGTTCACCTTCGGATCGGACGGCTCGTTCACCTACACGCCCAGCTACCACTTTGTGGGCACCGAC
>JANLFZ010000761.1 GCA_024653385.1 Thermoguttaceae bacterium
CGTGGCACGGCTTGCCGGAGGGGCAACCCGTCACGGGGACGGTCCCAGTTCTCTCGCCGAACGAGCGCGAAAATGGGACTGTCCCCTTCGGGCGTGATGGTTCTTACGGGGCGGTTCTTTTCCCTCCCTTGGCTTCCGCGGCGGTGGAGCGTAGGATGGAAGGGGGTGCTTTGGCCCCGAGGGTCCCATTTTCCAGGAGTGCAATCCGACCATGTCGATTACGTTGACCGAAACCGCCGCGGGGGAAATCAAGCGGGTGATGGAAGCCCAGCAGCTCGAGCCCGGCATGATGATCCGCATGGGCATCGCCGGGGGCGGGTGCAGCGGACTCCAGTACTCGCTGGCCTTCGACAACCGCTATGACGCCAAGACCGACGCCCGCTACGAACAGCATGGCGTGACCGTCGTGACGCGCAAGAAGTTCGACCCGCACCTCGACGGAACGGTCATCGACTTCCAAGACAACCCCATGGGCCGGGGCTTCACGATCGACAACCCGAACTATGCCCGGTCGGGCGGTTGCCCCGGGTGCGGCGGCCACTAAGGGCCTGTAAAACAATAAGTTGGGCAATCTTGTGGAACCCAAGGAAGCGAA
>JANLFZ010000762.1 GCA_024653385.1 Thermoguttaceae bacterium
AGGGTGCGTGCTCTGCACGCACGCGATCGCTCCCGCTGGAAAGGCCGCGCGGGCCTGGCGTGGGTGCAGAGCACCCACCCTACGCGACTCGCGGGCATATTGGATCGCCCTTTCCCCGAGAGTCCCCGTTGTCAGGCTGTCTTGGTTCAGCTTGAAATGGAATCGTGATCGCGCGGGCTAGCGGGTTAAAGAAGGCATCCTGCCAGACGGTCGCGGCATCGTGCCGCGAAGGTTTATCGCTTTCGTGCCAATCCCGGAGCGGGCACCGACCGGCGCAGCCGGTTGGTCGGGGAGCAGGGCCAGGCGCAGCCCGGCCCTGGCTCCGGTCTTGGCCCCTGGGTCGGCGCTCGGGTCGCACCTCTGCGTTGCCCTGTCTTCCGCCCAGGTCATGGTGCATCGTAGTCCAGCTCGCCGGATCAGGCAACCGTCTGGAGTCGAGTGGCTTCGCGTCGGGCCTTCCTCCTTTCGCGGGCCTCGGCCAGCTTGCACAGCGCGCGCGGCGAAGATCTCCGCCTCCCGGCCGGCCAACTTGTCGGCCAGCGTGAGGTAGCCGATCGCGCTGTGCA
>JANLFZ010000763.1 GCA_024653385.1 Thermoguttaceae bacterium
ATTCGAGTCCAGATCAATTTGTCAAAAAAACGCCCCCGGGGTGTGAACGGTTACGACCAAGGACTCGCCAACCGTTTTGAGTGAGTTGCTCAATTCCCCTCGGGACTGCCGGGCGGCGGCTGACGCCTCGCTCCGATTCTTGGCGATCTCATCTCGCACAGCCCGCTCCGCCCGCTCGTAGGACTTGTCGATCCCCTCCAACGTGTGCTGAAGCGGCGACAAATCCACCTTAATGTTCCGAAGAAGGAGGGCGACCTGAAGCCCGATGACGGCAAGCAGGCACATGACAACGACGGCGAGCAGGATGTCAGTCATTGCGAACACTCCCGGAACGCTCCAAAACGCGAGCCTACCACCCCTTGGCGAGCGCGGCCACCGTCGCCACGACTGCCGTTCCTAATACCATGACCACCGCCAAGCACCCGCCTGGCCTCGGCAACCCGTTGCGGATCAGCCGCCCGGCTTCCGATTCGTAGCCGATCTTCCGCTTGAACCGCCGCTTCGCGTTCGTCCAGGCGCGAAACGGCTTCAACGCATCGGTGATGCCGAGTTCCTTCTTGATCCG
>JANLFZ010000764.1 GCA_024653385.1 Thermoguttaceae bacterium
GGCCGGGCACAAGGCCATGTTCAACGCCAGCTGGGGCGGCCTGCCGGCCAAGGATTTTCTGGGGCGGCTGGACCCCCGCCTTGGAGAGCTGCGGGACAGGCTTTATAATGAAACCCACACTTCAGACCGGGCCGCCGGCCTTCTGACCAGGTCCTGGGCCAGGATGCTCGGCCTCAAGCCGGGAATCCCGGTGGCGGTGGGAGCTTTCGACGCCCACCTGGGCGCGGTCGGCGCCGGCGTGGCTCCCGGAAAATTCGTCAAGATAATCGGGACCAGCACCTGCGACATCTGTGTCTGGCCGAACGACCGGCCCCTGGCTGATATTCCCGGCCTGTGCGGAATCGTGGACGGCTCAGTCTTGCCCGGGTACTTCGGACTGGAAGCCGGGCAATCGGCCGTGGGCGATATCTTCAACTGGTTCGTGAACTATATTCAGCCCGGTGGCCCGAAGAAAGGTAGCCACGAGGAGCTGACCAGGAAGGCCGCCGCGCTACTTCCGGGCGAATCCGGCCTGTTAGCCCTCGACTGGAATAACGGCAACCGCACCATCCT
>JANLFZ010000075.1:0-7992 GCA_024653385.1 Thermoguttaceae bacterium
GCCGGACGCATGATCGTCGTGTGGAACGCGCCGGCGGATCAGCGATTGGCCGAGGTGCTGGCCCGCGTTCCCATGCATCGTCCCCAAATCCCCGTGATTTCCAACGTCGACGCCCGCCCCCACGACGACCCCGAGGAAATCCGCCGGCTTCTGGTTCGGCAAGTCCTCGCTCCCGTGCTCTGGGAGGACTCGATGCGGTACATGATCCACGAGGGGTTCGATCACTTCTACGAGGTGGGTCCGGGCCGCGTGTTGCGCGGATTGCTTAAGCGAATCGACCGCAAACTGGTCTGCCAGACCGTCGAAGTGTAGCTGACCCCATCCCTCAGGACGAACTTGCGATGAGCCAAGCCCTTCTCTCGACCGATCTCAGCGGACAAGTGGCACTGGTCACCGGCGCCGGCCGGGGCCTGGGGCGAAAGATCGCCGAGTTCCTCGCCGGGGCGGGAGCGAAGGTCGCCTGCGTCGATATCAGCCCCGAGCTGCTGGCCGAAACCGTGTCCCTCCTCCAGTCGGCCGGCGGAACCGCCATGGCGCTGGTCTGCGACGTGACGAACAGCCAGCGGGTCAACGAGGTGGTCGACGAGGTGGTGAAGGCCTGGGGCGGGTTGCACATCCTCGTCAACAACGCCGGCATCACGCGCGACGGCATGCTCTTGCGCATGAAAGACGACCAGTGGGACTCGGTGCTGAACATCAACCTCCGGGGCACGTTCCTCTTCACCCGCGCCGGCGCCCGGCCCATGCTCCGGCAGCACCGCGGCCGAATCATCAACATCGCCAGCGTTTCGGGGCTCATGGGCAACCCGGGCCAGGCGAACTACTCGGCATCCAAGGCGGGGGTGATCGGCTTCACCCGGACGGTGGCCCGAGAACTGGCCGGTCGCAATGTCACCGTCAATGCCGTGGCGCCCGGCTTCATTGCGACCGACATGACTGCCACCCTCGGGGAGGAGGTCTTGGAAGGGATCAAGAAGGAGACCCCTCTGGGGAGGCTGGGGCAACCGGAAGATGTCGCCCATGCCGTCCTGTTCCTAGCCAGCGAGGCGGCCAGCTTCATCACCGGTCACGTGCTGACCGTCGATGGCGGTCTGAGCGTGTAGAGCGGGGGCAGGGAGATATGGACATGGCTGGGAAAAGCGGGTATATGTTGTTGGACTGGTGAAATCCGTAGGGTGGGTCTTGAGACCCGCCATCGTACAAAGCCATTTTCGGAGGATAATCAAGGTGGCCTCAGTCGCAGAGCGCGTCATTGATGTCGTTGCCGAGCAGTTCGGCGTCTCCAAAGAACAGGTCAAGAACGAAACGCATTTCGTCAACGACTTGGGAGCCGACTCGTTGGACGTCACGGAGTTGGTGATGGAACTGGAAGAGGAGTTCGACATCCATATTCCCGACGATGCGGCGGAGAAGATCCAGACCGTCGGACAAGCCATCGAGCACATCGAGAAGGCTGTCGACAAGGACCAAAGCGCGTAGTGCGGACCCATGAAACGCCGCGTCGTCATCACGGGAATGGGTGTGGTCACCTCGCTGAGCTGCCAGGTGGACGATTTGTTCGAACGCCTTTGCCGCGGCGAGAGCGGAATTCGCCCGATCAAGCGGTTCGACGCTTCGTCCTACCGCTCACGGTTCGGAGGCGAGGTGCCCGACTGGCCGCCCGAGGGCTGCTTCTCGCCGAAGGACGCCAAACGGCTCGACCGATTCACCCAGTTCGCGTTGGTGGCGGCCCGCGTCGCGGTGCGCGACTCGGGGTTGGACTTCTCCAAGGAAGACCCCGATCGTTGCGGCGTGATCATCGGCTCGGGGATCGGCGGCCTGGAAGAACTCGAGGTTCAGCACTGCCGGCTTCTCGAAAAGGGCCCCGAGAAAGTCTCCGTCTTCACGATCCCCAAGCTGATGGCCAACGCCGCCAGCGGCCACGTGTCGATCGACCACGGCCTGTGCGGGCCTAGCGCCGCGGCCGTCACGGCCTGCGCCAGCGCCAGCAATTCGATCGGCGACGCGTTTCGGACCATCCAATACGGCGATGCCGACGTCATGATCACCGGCGGCAGCGAGGCCGCCGTCACGCCGTTGGGTATCGCCGCGTTCGGGGCCATGCGGGCCCTCTCCGAACGCAACGACGACCCCGCCGCGGCCAGCCGGCCGTTCGACCGCGACCGCGACGGGTTCGTCCTCAGCGAAGGGGCCGGGCTGGTCGTGCTCGAGGAACTCGAACACGCCCGCGCCCGCGGCGCCCGAATCTACGCCGAGATGCTCGGCGTGGGCTACTCGGCCGACGCCAGCCACATCACCCAGCCCGAGAAAGACGGCCTCGGCGCGGCCAAGGCTATGCGCAAGGCCCTGGCCAACGCGGGCCTGAACCCCGAGGACATCGACTACATCAACGCCCACGGCACCAGCACCCCGCTGGGCGACCAGGCCGAGACCGCCGCGGTCAAGTCGGTCTTCCGCGACCACGCCTGGAAGGTCGCGATCTCCAGCACGAAGAGCCAGCTAGGGCACCTTCTCGGCGCCAGCGGCGGGGTCGAGCTGGTCATCACGGTCCTGGCGGTCCAGCGCGGCGTCGTGCCCCCGACCATCAACTACCAAACCCCCGACCCCGCCTGCGATCTCGACTATACGCCCAACGAAGCACGCCAACGGAATATCCGCTGCGCCATGTCGAACAGCTTCGGCTTCGGCGGCCACAACGCTTCGTTGATCGTCGGCAGACTCAACGGCCTGTAGACCGCACCGGGCGGAACGGTCAATCCAGCTTCAGGATCCCGTGGGGTTATTCTGCGAACCGCAGGGCATACAGGTCGGCGTCGCGCAGCACGAAGCGCAGGCGGATCGGCCCGCCCGCGAGTTTCGCCAGATCCGAGCCCTGCTTCCACGTCACGGGCCGATCCAGGGAGTCGCCGAACACCTCCGGGCAGTCGTCCAGGGCAAACCCGGGAAGCGGTCGGCCCTCGGCATCTTGGATCTCGACGCGGATACTGCCTGCCGCCGAGGTCGAGAAGTTCAAGAGCAGCTTGTTCCCGCGAAATACGAGCGGCTTGGTCACCAACTCTCCGCCCGTCCAGGGCGCTTGGATCGAGACGAATCCATCGATCCGCAACGTGTAGCGCCGCAGCTTGCTGCTTTGCCCGACCCAATACGCTTCGGTGGCATACAGCGAAAGTTCGCGCCCGTGGCCCTCGAACGCATCGGTCTCGACAACATGCCAGGCGATGTATTGCTGGCCGTACTGCCACGTGCCGGGTCGCTCCGGACCGGGACGCAAGAAGGCCTCGCCCCAGCGATGGAATCGGCGCCCGTCCCGGCTGGTCATGAAGAGGCCCTCGGTCAGGGCCGTTCCGAACCGGGGCTCGGCGCTGGCGCGCAGTTTGCGGTGCTCTCGCTCCGGCAATGCCTCCATCGACGGCGACCAAGGCCGCTCGACGTACCGCGTCGGAAACCCCATGAGCAATTGCGGGGCGCGGTAATAGGGCTTGATCTGGTTCGTGTAGAGTTGGTCCGCCGGCGCGCCGGGGTACTCCAGCGGCACCGGCTCGGTCCAATGGATGAAGTCCTTGGAAGTCGCGGTGAGGATATCGCGGCGCCCGGCGGCGAAATACCGCACATACGCGCGGTACTCGTTCCGAACGGGGTCCCAGAACGCCAGGTTCTGCGAGTCGAAGGCCCCCTTGGTGATCACCGGCTTGTCGGCCATGGGCGACCAATGCAGCCCGTCGGGCGAGGCCAAAGGCGCCAGACCATGCGGCTTGCGCACCAGCACAATCGCCTTGTAACGCGCCTCGGGCGGGCAGCGGGGGTTCTCGTCCCGGAACAAGGCAATATGTCCGGCGTCGATGTCCAGCGGCCCGAGCTTTCCCGTGTCGAGAACGATGTTGTTCTTCTTCGATCCGCCGAACTCGACCAGTCCCAACTCCGGCTTGATCCAGTGGATGCCGTCGCGGCTCTCCGCGTAACAGGTGACGAGTTGATGCGGCACGATGAGTCTTCCGGGAACGATCGTCAGTTGCCACCCGTGATAGTACATGCGGTACCGATCGCCGTCCTGAAAAATGCTGTAGTAGTTGCAGCCGCTGCCTTCCCAGGGCGCGTCGTTCGTCAGGACCACCTCGCGGGGCGTGGGGTGGTGCAGCACTTGCCGCGCCCCACCGTCCAGCCGAGCGATCAGATAATCGTCGACCAGTAGTTCCCATCGCGAGCCCACGTCGATCGGCGTCTCCGCGGCGAGTGCCGGGCACGGTATCATGGCAAGAACAAGTACGAACCATGGACTTCGCATAGGGTGGCTCCCAAACCCAAAAAACAACAAGCCGCAGTGCGACGAGGAGCGAGGCTACCCAACGTCCTCGGTCCCTTCGTCAACCGCTCGGCGGAGGGCGGTCGACGAGATATCCTCGCGAAAGCGTTCCTCCGGCACTCCGGTGCACAAGGCCCGCAACAGCCCGGGAAGTTCGAGCCGATCGAGCGATGCGAAACACCCCTCCTGGCTGCGGCCGAACACCAGGAAACGGCACCCCCGGGCAGCAATCCGCTCGATCGCCGCGCGGCAGGCCGCTGGGTCGTCGCCATAGTAGCGCGCGTCGGCAATGCGCCGCAAGGTGTCGGCGCCCACCACGAACACCGCGCCCGGGAAAAGTCGCGACTTCTCGTCGAACGTGGCCGCGCGGGTCAACCACACGGCCTGGTCGCAATCGAACTGCGCGGTCCGCCGCTCGATCTCCAAGTAGTCCAGGGGTGGCTTGTCGACATTGAGAATGGAGATCTCCGGCTCCACGACAACGCCCAGCAGTTCTTGCGCGATCTCGAGGATATGCCGATGCCCGGCGTGGAGCGGATGGAACGCGCCGGGGTAGATGGCCGCGGGCCGGCCGGTTGCCGGCCGACCGCCATGCCGCACCGCGTCGCGCCGGCCGAGGAGCAGGTCCTGCCATGCTTGGGGCGCGGCAATCTCCGACGCTTCGACCGTTTCGCCGGGTACGAGATCAAGCGGCAGCCGCTCGGCGAGTCCAGAGACCTCGGCCACGGCATTGAGCACGAGGTCGGCGACCACGCGTTCCTCTTGACCTCGCGTGCGTTGCCCCTTGGCCAACGTAAGGGATCGGACCGCCGTGACGCCGTCGGTCTGAAAGGCCACGTGGGCGCGGTGCGGACCGCGTTTCGGCCGGTCCGTGGCGAGGCTGGCGGTACAAGCCACCCCCGCGTGCGGCCCGCCGCCGGGGTCCAGCACGCCCGAGCGCAAGAAGGCCGCCATCGCCATCGCCCGGGCGGTCGGCTCGCCGCAGAACTGGTCCGGCCGTCCCCCGAGCCAGTCGATCATCGCGGGCTCCGAATACGGTACCACCGCCTCGAGCACGGTGCGCGAGGCACCCGGGACTTCGAGCAACTCGGCCAGTGCGCGACTGCCGCCGCCGGCCAGCGCCAAGACGAGCCGTGCCGGAGCGTCGTGAATCGCGCGGACCAGAGAGGCCAACGAGGACATGGTCGGATCCATCACCGGCCGCATTGTATTACCGGCGCGGTGATGTATCAAGCCGGTCGCCTCCCCGGCCGCCCGAGGTCGAACGCATTTGCGAAGTTTGGGCTGTCTTATTCTGGGGTTCTTTCGGCGGATCGTCTGTCACGGCGCCACGGAATCGGGTATGATGAAGCCCCGGGTGCCGGCATTATGCTTTTCGGCAGCCTCTCTGGGTCGCGTCGCACTGTGGGAGGGCCCACCCATGCATCCGCGTCTCCGGCCGATTCTCGACTCGTTTCAGGGTAAGCCCGAGGAACTGATCCCCATCCTTCAGCGGGTGCAGGGGGCGTTCGGGTACCTTCCGGCGGAAGTGCTTGCCGACGTCTCGCGATTTGCTCGTGTTCCCGAAAGCTCGGTCTACGGCGTCGCGACGTTCTACGACCAATTCCGCTTCACGCCTATCGGCAGACGGCATATCCTCGTGTGTCGCGGCACGTCGTGTCATGTGCGCGGCGCGGCGGACGTCCTCCGGGCGATCGAAGATCACCTGGGAATCAAAGAAGGCCAGACCACGCCCGACCTGGCGTACTCGCTGGAGACCGCGCCTTGCCTGGGGGCCTGCGCGCGGTCTCCGTGCATGATGGTCAACCGGAAGGTCGAGGCCGGCGTGACGCCCGCGAGCGTGCGCGCACTCTTGCGAAAGGCGAACGGCCATGGTGCGGAACCTCGATGAGCTGCGCCGGCGTGCGCGGCAGCAGTGGGATGCGATGGCACGCTCCGCGGCGCCGCGCATCCTCGTGGGCACGGCGACCTGCGGGCGCGCCGTCGGGGCCCTCGAGACCCTTCAGGCCATCGAGGACCACACGCGACAAGAGGGCATCGAGTGCACGATCGTCGAGGTCGGATGCCTGGGCCTGTGCTATGCCGAGCCGGTTGTCTCGATCGTCCGGCCGCCGTGGCCCATGATCTGTTACGGACGCATCACGCCCGAGGTGGCGCGCGCGTTGGTCGACCGGGTCGTGCGGGACGGCGATCCAGCGTCGCCGTGGGCCCTAGGCAGCGTGGGCGAGGGGCGCGTCGAGGGCATCCCCAGCCTGTTCGAGACCCCCGTCTTCCGCGGCCAGGTCCGCCGCACGCTGGGGAACTGCGGCTTTCTCGATCCCGGCCAGATCGACCACTACCTCGCCCAGGAGGGGTATCGCGGCCTCGAACGCGCCTTGCACATGGCGCCCGACGAGGTCCTCGACGAGGTGCGGCGATCGGGCCTCCGGGGGAAAGGGGGAGCCGGATTTCCGACATGGCGAAAATGGAAGTTCGCGCGCGACGCCCCGGGTGCGCCCAAGTACGTCATCTGCAACGCCAGCGAAGGCGATCCCGGCGTGTACCATAACAAGCTCCTCTTGGAGAGCGACCCCCATCGCGTCTTGGAGGGAATGCTTATCGCCGGCTACGCGGTCGGGGCCGAGGAAGGATACATCTACTGCCCGGCCCGCTCCTGGCTTGCCCTCAGGCGGCTGCGCGCGGCGCTGCGCCAGATGGAACGGTGCGGGCTGTTGGGCGAGAAGATCCTCGGGGCTTCGTTCGATTTCCACATCAAGATCAAGGAGGGCGCGGGCTCGTACGTCTGCGGCGAGGAGACCGCCCTGATCGAGTGCCTCGAGGGAAAACGCGGCATGCCGCGCTTGCGCCCGCCCTTTCCGCCGGTCACAGGTCTTTGGGCCAGGTCGACCGTCGTCAACAACGTGGAGACGCTGGCCGCCGTAGCCCTCATCTTGCACCACGGCGCATCGTGGTTCGCCGACGTGGGCACGGAGAACAACCGGGGAACGAAGGTTCTCTGCCTCTCGGGCAACGTCGAGCGCGGCGGTGTGATCGAAGTCCCCTTGGGGACCCCCTTGCGCCACCTCGTGGAGGCCATCGGAGGAGGTCCTCCCGGCGGAAAACGCCTCAAGGCCGTGCAGTGCGGCGGACCGGGCGGCGGCTGCTTGCCGCCGTCTTGCCTCGATACGCCCGCCGATCACGATTCGTTGCTTCCCCTCGGCGCGTCGCTGGGTTCCGGCGGGGTGGTCGTCCTCGACGAGACCGTCTGCCTGGTCGACCTCGCCCACAACACGGCGGAGTTCGCCTGCCGCGAGTCTTGCGGTCAGTGCGTGCCTTGCCGGCTCGGCACCAGGCAGGTGCTCGAAATCTCGCGGGACATCGTCGAGGGACGAGGCAAGCCCGCCGATCTGGACTTGCTCGTCGATCTGGCCGAGGGAATCCGATTGGGCTCGCTCTGCGCGCATGGCCAAACCGCCCTCAAGCCTTTACTCAGCGCCCTTGGCCACTTCCGCGACGAGTTCGAAGCACACGTCCGGGAAGCCCGGTGCCCTGCCGGGGTGTGCAGTCTGGAATCCTGTCCTTCGCGCCAGTCGGAGCCAAGCTGGGCGACGTAGTCGGAGCACGAACATGGAGAACGCGGCAACGCCCGGGAATCGCGTCGCCCTGATCATCGACGGCGTTCCGACCGCCGGCGCTTCCGGCGCCACGGTGCT
>JANLFZ010000075.1:8002-14629 GCA_024653385.1 Thermoguttaceae bacterium
CACCGTGGCGCCGGAAGCGCCGGCGGTGCTCGAGACCGCGCTGGCGGCCGGCATCTACGTTCCGCACCTGTGCCACCATCCCGACCTGAAGCCGGCCGGCGTGTGCCGGCTGTGCCTGGTGCAGGTCGAGGGGCGTGGCCTCGCGCCGGCCTGCCGCACGCCGGTCGAGTCCGGGATGGTCGTTCGCACGGCCGGCGGCGATGTCGACAAGGCGCGCCGCATCGCCGTGGAACTTCTCATCGCCGACCACCAGGGCGACTGCCTGCGGTGCGCCAAGAACGGCCAGTGCGAGCTTCAGCGAATCGCCGCGTACGTGGGGATCGACGAGCAGCGGCTTGCGCGGCTGCGTCCCCCGTCGCGCAGGTTGCCGGTCGACTCGTCGAATCCGTTTTTCGAGCGCGACCCGAACAAATGCGTCCTCTGCGGGATCTGCGTGCGCACTTGCCAATCGCTTCAGGGGGCCGGGGCGATTGACTTCGCGTTCCGCGGGTACGACACGCAAGTGAGCACGTTCGGGGGCGGTCCCATCGCCCAGTCGCGGTGCGAGTCGTGCGGCGAGTGCGTGGTGCGCTGCCCGGTGGGAGCGCTGGCCGTCAAGAACGCCAGGCAACCCTCGCGCGAGGTGCGCACCGTCTGCCCGTACTGCGGCGTGGGCTGCGGCATGTACCTGGGCGTGCAGGGAGACCGGATCGTCGGCGTGCGGGGCGACCCCGAAAGCCCGGTCAACCGGGGCCGCCTGTGCGTCAAGGGGCGGTTCGGTCACGGGTTCGTCCACCATCCGCAGCGCCTGACCGCTCCCTTGGTGCGCAAGAACGGCCGGCTCGTGCCCGCCACCTGGGACGAGGCCCTCGACGCGGTCGCCCGGGGCTTTGCCCCGCACCGCGGGCACCGGTTCGCCGCGATCGCCTCGGCCAAGTGCACGAACGAAGAGAACTACGTGATCCAGAAGTTCGCCCGGGCCGTGATGGGCACCAACCACGTGGACCACTGCGCCCGGCTCTGTCACGCGCCTTCGGTGACCGGCCTGGTCCAGAGTCTGGGCAGCGGGGCGATGACCAACTCGATCGACGAGATCCGCTTCGCGGCCTGCATCTTCGCCATCGGCACGAACACCACCTCGGCGCACCCGGTCATCGGCGCCGAGATCCGCCGCGCGGCCCAGGCCGGGGCGAAACTCATCGTCGCCAACCCCAAGGAGATCGAACTGGCAAGGGCGGCCGACATCTTTCTCCAGCATCGCCCGGGAAGCGACGTGGCCCTCTTGATGGGCATGATGCGCGTGATCGTCGACGAACGTCTGGCCGACGAGGCGTTCATCGCGGCGCGATGCGAGAACTTCGGCCCATTTTGCGATTCGCTCCAGCGGTTCGACCTGGACACGGTCGAGGAGATTACCGGCGTGCCGCGGGAGAAAATCGCCCAGGCCGCACGGTGCTACGCCACGAACCGGCCCGCGATGCTCTTCTACGCGATGGGAATCACGCAGCACACTCACGGTACCGACAACGTGCTGGCCACCAGCAATCTGGCCTTGTTGACCGGGAATGTCGGCCGGCCGTCGTCGGGAGTCAACCCGCTGCGCGGGCAGAACAACGTTCAAGGGGCTTGCGACATGGGGGCCCTGCCCAACGTGCTGCCGGGGTACCAGCGGGTCGACGCGCCGGAAGTGCGGGCGAAGTTCGAGTCGGCCTGGGGCTGCACGCTACCGGAGATTCCCGGCCTGACGCTCACCGAGATCATCGACGCGGCCGGCCAAGGCGAGATCCGGGCCTTGTACTTGGTGGGCGAGAACCCGGTCCTCAGCGAGGCCAACGCCCGGCACGTGGAAGAGGCCCTCGGGCGCGGCGCGTTTCTGGTCGTCCAGGACATCTTTCTTTCCGAGACCGCCCGGCTGGCCGACGTGGTGCTGCCCGCCGCCAGCTTCGCCGAGAAGGACGGCACGTTCACCAATACCGAGCGGCGCGTGCAGCGCGTGCGCAAGGCGATCGACCCGCCGGGCGAGTCGAAGCCCGACTGGTGGATTACCTGCCGGATCGCCCAGCGCCTCGGCGGCAAAGGGTTCGAGTACCCGGGTCCAAGCGAGATCCTCGACGAGATTGCCCGTCTGGTGCCCAGCTATGGCGGCATCTCATTCGGCCGGCTCGAGGTCGGCGGGCTTCCGTGGCCTTGTCCGTCGGAGGGGCACCCCGGCACGCCGATCCTCCACACCCAGAGGTTCGCCACGAAGGACGGCAAGGCGAGGTTCGTTCCGCTGGAGTACCGCCCGCCCGCCGAGGCATGCGACGAGCGGTTCCCGCTGGTGCTGACGACCGACCGCAGCCTGATCCACTATCACACCGGCACGATGACACGCCGGGTCGCGGGCCTTAGCGCGCTGGAAGGCGAGGAACTGGTGCGCATGAATCCGGTTGATGCACAAGCCCTGGGCATCGCCGACGGCGACATGGTCGAAGTCAGCTCGCGCCGCGGCACGATGCGGGTCCGCGCCCGGCTGACCGATGCCTGCCCGCCGGGTGTCGTCTCGGCCACCTTCCACTTCGCCGAGAGCCGCACGAACGAGTTGACCAATGCGGCCCTCGACCCGGTGGCGAAGATCCCCGAGACCAAGGTCTGCGCGGTGCGGGTCCAGCGCGCGGGCTAGGCGTGTCGGCTTGCCTTGCGTAGTGGCTTTTCAGAGCCGGCCGACATAATACGTCAGGACGTCCCGCCGGCCGATGATGCCGACCAGCCTTCCATGCGCGTCGACCACGGGAATCGACCGCACTTTCTTCGACAGGAACATGCGCACGACCTTGGCCACGGTGCAAGTGGGGCGGACGAACAGGACATCGCGGGTCAAGACGTCGGCCACGCACTTGTCGAGGTTCGAAGGCAGCATCATGTCGGTCTCCGAGATGATGCCGATCAGCCGCGCCTGGTCGTCGACCACCGGCAGCGAGGCCACCCGGCATTTGAGGAAGACCTCGACGGCGGTGCGGCACGACTCGTGCAGGCCGATGGAAAGGACGTTCCGGTTCATCATGGTCTCGACCGGGATGCTCACGGCCTCGTGATAGCCCGCCAGGTCGAGGGTCATTTCCAGTTCGCGCGGGTCCTCGGTGGCGAGGTACTCGAAGCCGCACTTCTTGTAGACGTGCCGCGCCCGGAGGTTGGTCCGCTCGACCGGCAGCCAAATCGTGTCGAAACCGATTTCGTAGGCCAATTGGACGGCGCAGCGGGTCAGGTGGGTGCCGATGCCGATGTTCTGGAACCGGGGGGCCACGACCACGAGGAATTCGCATCGCTGGTCGTCGATGGGAAACAGCGCCGCGTGTCCCACCGCCCCTTCGCCGAACGACAAGGCCACGAGGTTGATCCCATGGCCGATCATGTGCTGCACCCACTGGACGCAGGCGGCGTCGCTGACCGGCGGAAGACCCTGGAACGAATTCCTGGGCTGGTAGGCCAGGTACATGTCGATAAGGCCCTGGCACGTCTTGTCGTCGAGGGTCCGGATGAGGATTGCTTCGCCCGTCTTGGTGATGGCCGCCTGGGGCAAGCAATGGAAGGTCGAACCCTCGGCTCGGGGATCGGGTCTGGGTTCCACGGCGCGGTCTCCCTTCGAGGGCTTTCCAGGGGCCACGAAGCGTGAGGAAAGAAACTCACGCCTCGCCCGCTCGCCAGGACCATTCTGTTTTCTTGGCCCTCAGCACGCCAGTCCCTTCTGCATCCGCCACGCTCGGAGATAGTCGTCGCTGTAGAGATGCTTGCCCAAGAGCGCCTCGGCCGTGATCATCGCATCGATCAGGTCCCGGTCGGCCGCGTCGCAGATCGCCGCATCGAGCCCCGCCGCCAGGCACATCACCAGGTAGGTGCGGTTGAGCAGCTTGTGCAGCGGGCACTTCTGGCTGACGTTCGACAGACCGACGATGAACCGCGGCGGCGGGTCGCTCACCGCGGCAAGCTGCCGGATCGCCTCGACCGCGTGGATCTGCTGCTTGGGCGCGGCATGGATCGGCAAGATGATCGGATCGAGGTAGATGTCCTCGGTCGGGATCCCCGCCTCGATCGCCGCCATGAGGAACGAGGCCCCGCACTCGACGCGCTTTTCGACGTTGCCGGGCACGCCGTCCTGGTCCATCGTCAGCCCGATGATGCCGCAGCGGTACTGGACGGCCAGCGGAAGCAACTTGTCCATGTACTCCCGCGCGGCCGTGCAGGAATTGATGACCAGCCCGGTGTCGGGCAGGGCTTCGCGCACGGCGGGAACGGCCTGCACCAGCACGTTGGCCTTCGCGCTATCGAGCGACAGCGGCTTGTCGGTCACCTCGTGAACGGCCTGCGCCAGCCAGAGGAAGTTCTCGGCCGGATCGCCCTTGGTCGGGCCGATGTTCAGGTCGATCACGTCGGCTCCCCCGGCCAGTTGTTCCGCCAGCAGCCGGTGGATGACCTCCTTGTTCCGATCGGCGATCGCCCCGCGCACGTCGCGATACATGCCGTTGATCCGTTCGCTGAAGATGATCATGGTTCGGTTCCTCGGGATCGAGTGTTGTTTCGCACGAATAGCGCGGTTCGCCGTCCGCTCGCGCAACCGCCGTCACGACGTCGGGCGAAGCCCCATCGCTTAGGCCGTCGGAGCCAACAGTCCGTCGATCAGCCGCCGGACCGTCTCGACGGCCTTCGGATGACGCATCACAATGAGATCGGCGCCTCCCTGGAGCAGGTCCGCCGCGGTCACCGCTTCCCAAGCGGGGCCGCGCAGCGCGGCCGGGCCCCACGCCGCCGCTGCCTCGTCGCCGGTTCGCGCCTCCTTGCACCGCCACGCCTCATAGCCCACGTCCAAAATCACCGGCTGCGCCATCAGCCGATCGCCCGACAAGGCGGCAAGCCGCCCGCGCTCGAGAATCGAGTACACGTACTCCATGCCGTAGCCGAGCGAAGCGGTCGTGGGGTAAATGACCAGGTCGGCGAGCGGGTAGCCCGTGTCGCTGACCAGCATGTTCACCTGCTTCGACTTGTTGATGTCGCACGGCGCCAGGGCGATCAGTTTGTGGTGGTAGGCCAGGGCGGCGGCCGCCAGCGTGCGGTACTCGGTCTCGGTCGCGGCGCCCAAGAGGCAGTTCTCGCCCTGGGCGGCCTCGGCCACCCGCGGCATGACCACCTGGTCCTTGGCCGGCACGTCGCAACCCCAGATCACCAGCGGCAGATCGACCGCGTCGAGCACCGCCCGAACCGTCTCGACCGCCTGCTCCGGCGTGCGATCGCCCTCGTCGGGATGCGTGCCCACGAGCCGGAGGTTCACCAGATCGGCCCCGAGTTCCTTGACGCGGCGTGCCCACGCCGCCGGGTCGGACCACACGTCGGCATAGACGTCGGCCAAGGGTTTGGGCCAGTCGGAAGGCGCCACGTCGAGCACGTCCATCGCGATGGCCGGCGCATGGGGCGTTTCGCCGTCGAAGTCCAAGAACGGAATGCCCGACGCGCCGCCGATGGTCACCGTGCGCCCGCGCGTCCCGCCCTCGGCCGGCGTCGCGCCGAGAGTCACCGGATGGACCCGGCCGGACCATTTTTCTTTTACCTCGGGCAATGGCATGAGGAACGCTCCTTGCCCTGGCCGTGCGGCCCGGGCGATCAAACAGGGGGAGTCACCAACGTTGAACAAAGTCTTGCCGCAATCTGGCGGACCGCCTCCAGCGCGGGAGAACCGGCGCCGAAGGCGAACACGTCGTGCCCTTCGGCCCCAGCACGCTCGACCGCGTCGTCCTGGGGAACGTCGGGCAGACGCTCGACATCCAGCGCGGTTAGGTCGCGTTCGATCGGCGCGGGCACGCCCTCGGGCGCGACCCGCGTGGCCAACACGACGCGGTGGCCGATTCGGACCGGCAATTCTCGGGACAATTCGAGGATGCGCCGCACGGCGCGAAGCGAGGGGACCGTGGGATTCAGAACCGCGATGAGGAAGTCGATATCGTTCGTCGTGCGGCGCGAAAGATGTTCCATGCCCGCCTCGTTGTCGACCACGACCGCGGCATAATTCCGGGCGAGGGTATCGAGGGATTGGCGGAGCAGGTGGTTGACCGCGCAATAGCAGCGGGGGCCCTCGGGACGCCCCATCGTCAGCAGATCGAAGCCCTCGGCTTCGGCCAGGGCCCGCTGGAGTTCGTCCTCGACCGCCCGGACCCGGCCGATCCCGCTGGCGGGCGATCCCTCCGGCGTGGAACCGCGTTCGCGGATCTCGGCGAGGGTCAGGCCGGGTTCCATGCCGAGGGCCTCGCCCAGGTTTGCATTGGGATCGGCGTCGACGGCCAGGACGGGCCGCACGCGCTGTTCGACCAGCGCCCGGACCAACAGCGACGCGAAGGTCGTCTTGCCCGTCCCACCCTTGCCGGCGACCGCGATCGACAGAGCCATGGGGTTATGCGCTCCTTTCCCTTACCGCCGGCCGGACGGAGGCGAGGCGTGGCGGCCCGCCGCCTTGGAGCCGTGCCGCCACCGACGGAAACCGCGACGGATCGGTGTGCGGCAGGAAACACGCCGAGGTGAACCGTTCCATGTACGCGGTGTCCGCCATCAGCTCGCGGTACGTCACCCGGCCGCGAAGACGCTGCACCTCCTCGTAGGCGCCACGGCTAAGCAGCACCTGTCTGG
>JANLFZ010000075.1:14639-17092 GCA_024653385.1 Thermoguttaceae bacterium
TGGCCCCGGCGACCGAGCTGTTGCCGATGAACCGGATGCGATCCAAGGGCACGTCGGGCAGCAGCCCGATCGCGATGCAGTTGCCGAGGTCCAGGCGGTTGCCGAACGCGCCGGCGATGTAGATCCGCTTCACGTCGGCGAACGAGAGTCCCACGGACTGGACCAGCGAATCGGCCGCGGCGTAGATCGAGCCCTTGGTGCGCACGAGATTCTCGAGATCGGACTGGCGCAGCACGAGATCGCGGCAGCACTGGGTCTCCTCGGCGGGAACGAGCAGGAACTCGGGCTGGCCGTCGTCGGGATTGGTCCGGAAGCGCGGCCCGGCCACGTCGGGCTGAAGCCGGCCGGCCCGATCGACGATGCCCGCCAGGAACATGCCCGCCAACGCGTCGATGAGCCCGGTGCCGCAGAGTCCAAGGGGAGGCCGGCCGTCGACCGTGGTGACCGAGACCGCCGGCCCGCGCCGCGAGATCCTCACCTTGTCGATGGCCCCGCTGGCGGCCCGCATCCCGCAACTGATCGACGCCCCCTCGAAGGCCGGCCCGGCCGAGGCCGAGCACGCCATGAGGAAATCGCGGTTGCCCAGCACCACCTCGCCGTTGGTGCCGATGTCCAAGAGCATCGCCAGTTCGTCGGACCGGTGCATTTCCGAGATGAGGATGCCGGCCACGATGTCGCCGCCGACATAGCTGCCGACCATCGGCACCGAATAGAGGATGCCGCGGGGATGGATTCGCAATCCCACCTCGGCGGCGCGGATCGGCGGCGGGCTGGCGGCTACCGGAATGAACGGCGTCAGGCGGATGAGGTCGGTTTGAAGGCCCAAGAGAAAGTGGAGCATCACCGTGTTGCCCGAGGCCACCACCGCGTGGATCTCACTGCGGCCGACGTCGGTGCGCTTCACGAGGTCCTCGATCAGCGTTTCGACGTCCTGGATGACGGCACGGTGCAGCGCCTCGGCGCCGCCGGGGCGCCGGGCATGGTTGATGCGGCTGATGACGTCCTCGCCATACTGGATCTGCGAGTTGTACTTGGCGGCGGCCTCGAGCGCCGCGCCGGTGCGAAGGTCGACCAGGTGCGCCACGACCGTGGTCGTTCCCACGTCGAGCGCCAGGCCGAAATTCCGCTGGGAGGTGTCGCCGCGTTCCACGAAGAGCACTTCATGCACGCTGCCGCGCAGCCCCACCGTGGCGGTAACGCGGCCCTCCCAGTGCCACGCCCACGAAGTCTTGCCCGATTCCAGCCGGCGCAGGGCAAAAGGCAATTCGCACGCGGTCTTCAGCCCCATTTGGAGCGGGGCCGCGACCCGCTTCGAGATCGCCTCGACCAGACGTTCCTGGTCGGCGGTCGGATCATCCAGCGTGGGCACGGGCAGCTCGAAGTAGTGCTTCTGGACCAGGGGATCGAAGGCCGTTTCCGGCGGGCGCGCGGCCGCGGGGCCGAAGTCGCGGAACCGCTCGCTGTCCGGCGCGATGCCCACGTAGCCGGTCAATCGCGACTCCGGCGGAACCTCGACCACGAGGTCGCCTCGGGGCCTTGTCCGGCAGGCCAGCACGTAGCCGCGGCGGATTTCGTCGCGGGTGAAGAACTCGACGGCGTTGGCGTCGATTTCTCCCTCGCGGACCACCAGCCGGCACTTGCCGCATGTTCCGTCGCCGCCGCAGACGGCTTCGACGTACACGCCGGCCTGGCGGGCCGCGTCGAGCAGGGTCTTTCCCTCGTCGACGACGACGTCGCGCTCGTCCGGCAAGAACCGCACCCGATAGCCGCTCATGCTCCGGCCCGCCACTGCTTCTTGAGGTAGCTCGGCAACCCGGCCGCCTCCTTGGGCCCGATCTGGACCGACCAACCCGACTCGTCCTCGACCCCCGCCGACAGCACGGCCACGAATCCCGGGATGACGAGCTTGCGGTGCGAGACCTTCTCCTCGACCCCCGATTTCTTCAAGGCCTTGGTGATCGTCTCGGCGTTGAACTTGTCGGAAGCCCAGGCCGTCAGCACCGAGGTCCCCTCGGTATCCACGGCGATGACATACGACGGCACGCGGCTGGCCTCGACCTCGCCCTCGACCGAATAGTAGCTCAGCGAGAAGTTCGTCGTCACCAGCACCGGCGAGCCGGGACCCACATCCCCGACCGCGTACAGCTTGGGCTCGACCGCCGACGGCTTCTGGGGATCGGTGTAGATGTCCTGCCGGGTGGTGAGCACGGGCTCGGCCGCGTCGGTCACAACCACGCCCGCGTACTTCGCCACGTAGGTGCTCGCCTCGACCGCCTGCATCGTCGGATCGCCGTCGGCGGTGAAGGCGATGGTCGGGTAGCCCAGCGGGCGGAAGTTCCGAAGGGCCAGCCGGCGGATGCGGGTCAGGGCATCCAGCGTCGCCTTGACCGACCGGGTGCCGGGGTCCAACACGAGTTGCTCCACGCCCAGCGCCTCGAATCGCGGCGCTGGGC
>JANLFZ010000076.1 GCA_024653385.1 Thermoguttaceae bacterium
TGTTTTACAGGCCCTAACCGTCCGCAGGGCGGGGACCGGCACGCCCGAAGGGGACCGTCCCATTTTCGCGGGCGTTGACCCAGTGCGATCCCGCGAGGATATTAAGGCCAGCCGTGTGACTTGATCCTTCAGACCGATCGCGAGGACCTTGGTATGTCAGGCGGGTTTTTGCCGCAAGGCTCTGAGCTTTCCGGTGATGGCGTGCGACGGGCGATCCGACGGGTGGCCGCGTTCGTCGTGGTCGCCGGCGCAGCCGCCCTGTCCGCGTTGCCGTCGCCCTGCGTGGGAAACGACGGCAAGGAGACCCAACCGAACATCGTGTTCATTCTCGCCGACGACCTCGGCTACGGCGACCTGGGCTGCTACGGCCAGAAGCTGATCCGGACGCCCTGCCTCGATCGCATGGCCGCCGAGGGGATCCGCTTCACCGACTGCTACGCCGGCAGCACGGTGTGCGCTCCGTCGCGGTGCTCGCTGATGACCGGCCTGCACACCGGGCACGCCCGGGTGCGCGGCAACGCCCTGGTGCCCCTCGAACCCGGCGATGTCACCGTGGCCGAGGTGCTCAAGTCGGCCGGCTACACGACCGCGATCATCGGCAAGTGGGGGCTGGGCGAGGCGGGCTCGACGGGCATCCCCACGCGCCAGGGCTTCGATTACTGGTTCGGCTACTTGAACCAGGCCCACGCGCACAACTACTATCCGGCGTTCCTCTGGCGCAACGAAACCCAGGTCCGGCTGCAAAACGAGGTGCCCGGGACGACTCCTGAGCGGCCGTTCGGCTCGGGCGTTGCCACAAAGCGGATCGAGTACTCGCACGACCTGTTCGTGCGCGAGGCGGCCGAGTACCTCCAGCGGCATCGCAACGACCGGTTCTTCCTCTACCTCGCGCTGACCATCCCGCACGCGAACAACGAGGCCGGCAAGCGGGGCATGGAGGTGCCCGACTACGGCCCCTACGCCGACAAGGACTGGCCCGAGCCCGAAAAGGGCCGCGCGGCCATGATTACCCGCATGGATGCCGACATCGGGCGGCTGTTCGGGCAACTCAAGCAGCTCGGCCTGGACGAGAAGACGATCGTCTTCTTTTCGAGCGACAACGGGCCGCACCGCGAAGGCGGCGCCGACCCCGAGTTCTTTCGCTGTTCCGGTCCGCTGCGGGGCATCAAGCGGTCGATGCACGAGGGCGGGATCCGCGTGCCGATGATCGTGCGCTGGCCCGGCCGCATCAAGCCCGGCACCAGCCCCCTGCCGTGGGCGTTCTGGGATGTCCTCCCGACGCTGGCCGAACTGGCGGGCGCCACCCCGCCCCCGGGACTGGACGGCATCTCGGTCGTGCCGACCCTCTTGGGCCGGCCGGGCCAGAAAGAGCACGAGTTCTTCTACTGGGAGTTCCACGAAGGCGGCTCGCAGCAGGCCGTGCGCATGGGGCCCTGGAAAGCCGTGCGGCCCTGGCAAGGGGCGATCCAACTGTACGACCTCCGCACCGACCTGGGCGAATCGCGCGACGTGGCCGCCGAACATCCCGAGATCGTGTCGAAGATCGAGGCGTACCTGGCCGCTGCCCGAACCGAGTCGGAACACTGGCCGATGCGCGACGCGGCGCGCAAGACGCCGGGCAAGCGCAAGACCCCCTGAACCGAGACCCCCCACGCCCATGACGCCACGCCAGCGCTGGCTGGCCCTCTTGGAGGGCCGCTCGGCAGACCGCATTCCCACGGACTACCAGGCCACGCCCGAGGTCACCGCGCGACTGCTCCGCGACCTTGGCTGCCCGGACGAGGAGTCGCTCTGGCGCAAGCTGCACATCGACCGGCGTCGGTTTGTCGAGCCGCGCTGCAAGCTCGCGCACCACCCCCTTGATCCCGAAGCCGACCTGTGGGGCGTGCGCTACCGCAAGGCCGACTACGGGGGCGGCACCTACGACGAGCCGGTCCATCACCCCCTGGCCCACGTGCAGAGCGTCTCCGAGATACACGCCTATCGCTGGCCGGACCCCGACGATTTCGATTACGCGGCCGTGACCGAGGCCGTCGAGGCCGACGATGGCTACCGGCCGATCCACGCGGGCTGCTACGAACCGTTCTTGCTGTACGGCTATCTGCGTGGCCTCCAGCAGGCGTTCGAAGACCTGGCCTGGTCGCCCGACATCGCCGACGCGATCCTCGGGCACATCTTCGATTTCTACGTCGAGCACCACCGCCGGATCTTCGAGGCCGGCCGCGGGCGGATCGATCTTACCTGGGTGGCCGAGGACCTCGGGGCCCAGACCGGCCCCCTGATCAGCCTGGCCACGTACCGCCGCTTTCTGCTGCCCAACCAGATCAAAATGGCCGACCTGGCCCGACGCTACGGCGTCCACGTGATGTACCACACCGACGGGGCGGCGAGGGTCTTCCTTCCCGACCTCATCGACCGGGTGGGCATCGAGATCCTCAATCCCATCCAATGGCGATGTCCGGGCATGGAGCGGGAGAAGCTGGTGGCCGAGTTCGGCAGCCGGATCGTCTTCCACGGCTCGATCGACAATCAGCAGACGCTGGCCTTCGGCACGGTGGACGACGTGGTTGCCGAGGTCCGCCAGAGCGTCGAGATCTACCGCCACGCCCGCTGGATCTGCGCCCCGTGCCACAACATCCAGCCGGTCAGCCCCACGGAGAACATCGTGGCGATGTACGAGACGATCCGGACCCTGGGGTAGCGGGCGGCGGGCAGGTCGCGCGGTGTGGTGCGGGGTCAACGGGGGTTGTTGCGTCGAGGCAACGCCCGGATGGTTCGGACGGCGCGGCGTGTCCGCGTCGGTGCGCGCAACTCGTTGGCCAACGGCATGTTGTGGCGCGGCTGGGCGCCGGCCTCGATCAGGTGGCAACCCGGCACCGGGTTTGCTTTCTGGACCCTTATGATCCACGCCCGCGACATGATCGAATTGTCCGCCGTGATCGCCCAGCACGGCCCCACGATGGTCCAGCAGCCAGGGGAGGTGCCCCAACGAAGCATCGAATCATACTGGGTCGCCTCGAAATGCCGGCTGGACCGCTGGTGGCGGGCATTGAAGGCCCCGCCCGTGCCCGTCGACAAACTCATCGAGGAGATCTTTGCCGGCGAGATGTTGACCAGGGTATGGACGGCCTTGATGTGTGCCTATGACCGCATTCGTGGCGTGGACCAGATGGAGCCGGTGGCCCGGAGCGTGTTCTTGGGACAGACCGAGGCACGCCACCGCGTGTTGACGCTATTGGTGCATCGCAAGGGGATCGACGCCGCCCTGGCCCGGCGGCTCAACGCGACGCGGCGGCGGATCGAGAGTTGGACCGACGTGCTCGTCGGCCGGCTTTGCGGGTTGTACCCGGTCAGCGAGTTCGCGGTCGAGCCCGACCGCGCCCGCGACTTCGCCGAGGACCTGGCCGCCCGGCAGAGCCGGGAAGGCGGCCGGCTGGCGTGGCCGCTCTGCCTGGCCTCTCTCCGCGCGGCCTTTCGCAACACGCTGTCGCCACCGAGCCCCAATGCCGATCTGAACGCGCAGATCGCCGGCGCCATCCTCTCGTTCTTCCAGAGCGAACTGTTCGACGGCGCCGGCCTTGGCTCGTCGTTTTGGATCCTCCGCCTGACGCAGGCCGCGGCCGACGTCCAGGGCATGCTCGACGACCTGCTGGCCAAGCCGGACCCTTCGGTGGGATTCCGCCGCACCCGCCGCGGCAGACCGCTGGGAAGATAGGCTTGGCCAAGGATGCACCCGGCCTGGCAACGAGGGGAGCAACCGTTCACGGTGACTCGCGCCGCCTCAATCCCCGTACCGCTGCCGAAGGGCCTCGACCAGAGCGCCCAGGCCGCGCCGCTTGGCCACCGCGGCCAGGGCCTTCACGTGGCGATCGGCCGGCACGTCGGCCAGTTCGCCGGACCGATGCACGTCGAGGGCCTGTAGCATGGCCTCGGTGCCCAAAAGCGGGTCGGCCTTGCCGTCGGGCCCTTTGAGCGAATGGATCGCCGAGCCGGCCAGGAACAGCACCGACTCGGCCAGTCCGCGGCGCTCGGCGTCCGCCAGATTCAGCAACAGGTTGCCCTGATCGAGGCCGCCTGCCCGGGCGATCATCGTGGGCCGAATTCCCGGCAACGGCCGCGTGAGAGCCGCTTCCGAGGCGCGCCATTCGGCGCCGTAGGGGCGCAAGAAGGGCGTGCCCGGGCGCACCGGGGCGGTCTGGCGGAAGTCGATCCCGTCGAGCCGAGCCAACAGGTCGATCACCTCGCGCCAGATGCCGCGGGTCTTGATGCCGATGCCGGCGTTGTGGCCGTAGATCGCCGGGGGATGCGGCAATCGCCGCGTCGCCTCGCGCACCATGCGCACGGTGCCGCCGGCAAAGGTCTCGCTGAACATCACGCCGGTGGCCCCCGCCTCGAGGACCGCGTGCAGCGTTTCGATCATTTCGTGGGGCGATCCCGTGATGTGCGGGGCGAAGATCAGCCCCTTGCCCCCCCGCCGGTCGCGTGCCCGGTCGATCGCCTCGATCGCCCGGCGCGTCCGCTCGCGCACCGGCGAATACTCCAACCGGGGATACAAGTCCTCGTCTTCCTTGACGAAGAGAAAGAGCGGGCAACGCGCGGCCTCCTCGACGAGGCGGCCGACCTCGTCGGGCGTGATCCCGGCCGTCGGCTTGAGAATCGTGCCGAAGGCCGGCTCCCTCGGACCGAACCCGGTGCGCTGGCGCAGCCCGGCGGGCCCGTAGGCCGGCCCGGGAAACGTCCGAAGCACGGGCTCGGGGATCTGGAGGGCAACCAGCCGGGCGTCCTGGTTCTCGTACACGTCGAACACGATCGCCCCGGCCGTCGTGTGGAGGATGTCGACCGAGGTGAGGTGCCCGTCGGGCTGGAGCATCATCTTCAGCGGAAAGGCCACGTGCAACAGGCCGATCCGGCCCGAGGCGTCGAACGGATCCACCCCCGCCGCCTTGGCCGTACACTGTTCCAACAGCGAGCCGGCCGGCGGGTGCTTCACGCCGCTGGTGGCGTGATAGGCGATTTCGGAGGCCGCCTTGTCCAACGTGATCGTGCGCAGGGCAAAAAAGTACGTGGCCACGATCTGGTCGTCCATCACCGGCGGCGGCCGCAATGCCAGCCGCTCCTCGACGATCTCGCGCAAGCGGGTCTCGCGCGCGTCGGCGTCGTGCCAAAGCAGATCCAAGGTGGTCGCATCGAGCATGGGGAATGCCCTTTTTCAATCACGCCACTCGATTCAGAGTATCCGCAGTCCCTTGGGCAACGACTCGCCGAAGATCAATCCCTGCTCTTCGTCCGCCAGGCGCCCGCCCTGCCGGACCAGCTCGACGAAATGGGCCGGGGCGCCGCGGGTCGCCAGCCAGCCGGCCGAGGCCTCGCGGAGCTTGTCGGACACGTCGCGGTAGCGGTCGTCGGTGCGCCGCGCCATGAGCATGACCGCCAGGCAGACGCTGGGGTCTTCCAGGCCGAGTTCCATCAGCTTGCGGAGCCACGGGCCAACGCGGTCCGGCGGCACGACCGTGTTCAGGGGGCCGTAGACCGGCTGCCGAGCCCCGATGCGTCCCAGGGCCCAGGCCATTGCGGGCCGCACCGGGTCCATTTTCTTGCGAGGAAGCAGGTCCAGGAGCATCCCGCCCAGCTCGATCTTCGTGGTCGCTTGGAGGAGTTCGAGCGACCCGAGAAAGCGCCACACCTCGGCGGTCTCGTGCGAGCCGGCGGCGAACTCGCCCCCTTTGCCGCGGCCCGTGGTGACCTGATGGTGCATCGCGCGGATCGGACCGAGCAGGGGGTCGGCCAGGGCCTGCTGCTGCCCCGCCGTCAGCCCGCCGGCGATCCGCCGCCAGAGGATCCACCACTCGGCGCGGCACATGGCGGCCGCGTGGACGAGGTTGCCCTGGAGCCTGCGCCAGGTCTCGGCCACGCGCCAGTCGTCGACCGCCAGCCCGTACCCAGGCCGCAGGGCAAACCCCAAGAGGTTCAGCCACCGCGATTCGTGAATGGCGCTACGCCGCCGGCCCGGCTCGAACTCCACCAGCGCCTCCCAGATCCGCCGCAAGAGCGAGGTAGGCCACTCGTTGCGGTTGGCGCCGATGGCCTCGGCGAGCCGCTTGACCAGGCCCTCGGGCTTGTCGGTCGCCGCCGGCCCGAAGGTGTTCTCGATCAGGCAGCGGCAGGCGTTCCCGATCGCCTCGTCGACGAAGCCCTCGCGTTCCGCGGCCGATTCGTGGGCCGCCACGTCGGTCTGCGTGGCCGAACGCACGTCGAACTGGAGACGCCAGCTCCGCCGCCCTTCGACCTCGCTGCACCACAGATCGAGCGTGCCGATCTCCGTCAGGCGGGCGTGGAGGTCCACCGAGACGCTTCCCCGCTCGCCCTTCTTGGCCGTGCGGAGCACCGTGCGGATGGGCGGCAGGGGCGTCATCTGCTCGCGGTCCACGGCGACCAGCGCGCCGGGCTTGTCGGTCAGGCGCACGCTCGAAATGTACAAGGGGAACTCGACCGGCTCCGAGACGCGCAGGTCGAACTTCCGCTCGGCGAGATCGACGTCGTGCCCCGGCTCGACCCCCGCCGGCACCAGGCACAGCGCGGCCGGCGGCTGGCTTTCGACGCCGATGTAATAGGTGCGGGCCAGCCCGGCCGCGATGCGCACGCCCTGGCCTCGCCGCACCATGCCGTAGTAGGCCGCCCCGCGGGCCACGGCCAGGTCGAGCCGCTCGTTGTCGAGCACCACCGGGCGCCAGTGCGGATCGTCGTGGCAAAACCATCCGACGAGCACGTCGAGCAGGCGCTGTCGGATCGCCCGCGACTCGAACACCCCGCCGTTGAACAGCACGATGTCGGGCCGGGCCGGGTCGTGGTCGGTGGCCGTCTCGTCGTCGATCGCCACATGGCGGTGGGCCGTCAGAAACGCCGCCAGGTAGCGCGTCACCGCGGGGTCCGGGGCGTAAGGCAAGCCGAACTCCTGGAATCCCGAACGCCGGCTGGCGGGCTTGTCGTCCAAGGCCACGACGGGAAAGAAGCCGTCGAGCAGCACGTCGCGGACCTCGTCGCGCGTGACCTCGACCCGCAGCCCGCCGCCGATCAGCCGGGTTCCGCCTCCGGCCACGTGGACCACCAGCCGCTCGGGCGCGTCGCCGCCTAGGAGCGTCTCCTTGATCCGCTGGCACTGTCGCACCAGCACGGACCATTGGCGCGGCTCCAAGCGGCCGTCGGGGGTCAGGCGATGTTCGAGGTGATGCGCCAGGGCCAGGTCGAAGTTGTCGCCGCCGAGGATCAGGTGTTCGCCCACCGCCACGCGATGGAACTGGACCTTGCCCCCTTCGCCCGAACGTACCCGGATCAGCGTGAAGTCCGACGTTCCGCCGCCGATGTCGCAGACGAGGATTTTCTGGCCGGGCGAGACCAGCCGCTCCCAGTCGGCCGCGTGCTTGTCGATCCAGGCGTAGAACGCGGCCTGGGGTTCTTCGATGAGCACCACGCGGGCCAGACCGGCCCGCGCCGCGGCCTTGACCGTCAACTCGCGCGCCACCTCGTCGAACGAGGCGGGCAAGGTGAGCACGAGGTCTTGCTGGGCCAGCGGGTCGTCCGGAAACCGGGCGTCCCAGGCTTCACGCAGGTGGGCCAGATAGCGGGCGCTGACCTCGACCGGCGAAAGCTTGTCCACGTCGGGCGCGCCGTGCCAGGGCAACAAGGGCGCCGTGCGGTCCACGCCCGAGTGGCTCAACCACGACTTGGCCGACACGACCAGCCGGCCCGGGGCCAGCGCCCCCTGATCGCGCGCGAACACGCCCACCGCGTGCCCGGGCTCCTCCCGGCTCCACGGCAGGCGGATCGCGCCCGCCTTCAGTTCGCCCGGCGCCGGCTGGTAGTGGAACGAGGGGAGGGTTTCGCGGGCCTCGACCTGCCCCGGCGCCACCAGTTGCGGCACGGCAAACGTGCGCACGCGCCACGGCGATTCCTCGGTATCGACATAGCTGACGGCCGAGTTCGTCGTGCCGAGGTCGATACCGACGACATACCGGGAAGGCGCGCTGCGTTCGAGATCGGGCTGACTCACGAGATCGCCTACTTGCGGGACCGCTGCTTCGCGCGCGGTGCCGCCTTCTTCTTCGCCGAAGGCGAGGCGGACCGGGCGGTGCCTCGGGCGTAGGTGCGGCGCGCGGGGCGTTTGGCCGGCCCCTTGGCCGCCCGCTCGGCCAGCAACTCGAGGGCCCGCTCGAAGGTCACCTCCTCCGGCGCCAGGGTCTTCGGCAACGAGGCGTTCGTCACGCCGTCGGTCACGTACGGGCCGTAGCGGCCCGAGAGCAACTGGACCGGCTGCCCGGTGACCGGCGAGGCCTCGAACACCCGGATCGGCTCGCTGCGTCGCGCGGCCCCGCGCGGCGGCTTCGGTTTGGCCAACAAGTCGAGGGCTTGTTCGAGGGTCACGTCCAGCGGCGACAGGCCGTTGGGCAGCGAGCGGCTCTCCTGGCCGCATTTCACGTAGGGGCCGAACCGGCCGTTGCACGCCATGACCGGCTCGCCCGTCTGCGGATGCACCCCCAGCGACCGAGGCAGCGACAACAGGGCCAGCGCCGTCGAAAGCGTCACCTCCTCGGGCTTCATGCCCTTCAGCAGCGAGGCGCTTTGCGGCTTCTCGCCGTCGTCGGCCGTCCCTCGCTGCACGTAGGGACCGAAGCGTCCCATCTTGAGGAACACCGGCTTGCCGGTCTCGGGGCAGTGCCCCAGCGGCTCCTCGGATTGCTGGGCGCGGTCGAGCAGTTCGAGGGCGACGGGAACGGTGAGTTCGTCGGGGGCCATGCCCTCGGGGATGTTCGCCCAGCGGTCGCCCTGCTCGACCCGCGGGCCGTACTTGCCCACGCGCACGTAGATCTCCTCCGCGCCCTCGCCCGCGGGCTTGCCGATGAGGACGCGGCTGATCTGCCGCGCATCGATGCTCCGGGTCTTGTTCTGAAGCTGCTCCTTGAGGCCCGGGTGGGTATTGCCGTAGTAGAAGTTCTTCAGGTACTCGATGTGCCCCTTCTCGCCGCGGCTGATCGCATCGAGTTCGTCCTCCATCTGGGCCGTGAATTCGTAGTCGACGAGGTCGGGCAGGTGCGACTCGAGCAGTTGGCAGACGGCGAAGGCGGTCCACGTGGGCACAAGCTGATTGCCGCGCTTGAACACGTAGTTCCGGTTGAGGATCGTGTCGATGATCGCGGCGTAGGTGCTGGGCCGGCCGATGCCCTTCTCTTCCAGGGCCCGGGTCAGCGTGGCCTCGCTGTACCGGTTGGGCGGTTGGGTGGTGTGCCCTTTGGCCTCCAGGCCGCGGACTTCGAGGGTCTCGCCCGCCTCGACCGCCGGGAGCAAGGTCTCGCGGTCGGCCAGTTCGGCCTCGGGATCGTCCGCTCCCTCGACATACGCCCTGAGGTAGCCGGGAAACTCGAGGCTCGTGCCGCTGGCCTGGAACTCCGCGTCTCCCAAGGCCACCGTGATGGTCACGCGCCGGCCCCGGGCGTCGGCCATCTGGCTGGCCACGGTCCGCTTCCAGATCAAGTCGTACAGGCGGAACTCGTCCGCCGAGAGTTCGCCGCGCAGGGTGTCGGGCAGATCGAATGGATGGCCGGCCGGCCGGATCGCCTCGTGGGCCTCCTGGGCATTCTTCACCTTGGTGCGGTAGTAGCGGGGCTGGTCGGGAAGGTACTCGCGACCGTAGTGCTGGGCCACCAGATCCCGGGCCGCCTCGATGGCCACCTCGGCCAGGTTGGTCGAGTCGGTCCGCATATAGGTAATGTGCCCGTTCTCGTAAAGGCTTTGCGCCAACTGCATGGTCTTGCGCGCGGTGAAGCCGAACTTGCGGTTGGCCTCCTGCTGGAGCGTGCTGGTCGTGAACGGGGGATACGGGCGCGAGGTGTAGGGCTTGTCCTCCAGCGCGGCCACGCGGCACGGCGCGTTCTGGAGCCGCGCTGCCAGTTCGGCCGCCTCTTGTTCGGTGAGCACCAGGAGCGAGGGCTCCTTGGGCTGCCCCGTGGCCGGGTCGAAATCGCGGCTGGCCGGGATCCTCCGTCCGCCCACCGAAATCAACTCGGCCTGGAAGGCCTCGCCGCCCCGTTTGGCGAAGGTTCCCCACAGGTCCCACCACGAGGCGGGCACGAAGGCCATGCGCTGCCGCTCGCGGTCGACGATCAGGCGGACCGCCACGCTTTGCACCCGGCCGGCCGACAGCTTCGACCCCACTTTGCGCCACAATAGCGGCGACACCTCGTAGCCGAACAGCCGGTCGAGAATGCGCCTGGCCTCTTGTGCCCGAACCAACGATTCGTCGACCTGACGCGGATTGGTCAGCGCTTCGAGGATCGCCTCCTTGGTGATCTCGTGGAAGACGAGGCGATGGACCGGGACCTGGGGCTTGAGCACCTCGCAAAGGTGCCAACTGATGGCCTCGCCTTCGCGGTCTTCATCGGTGGCCAGATAGAGGTCTTTGGCCCGTTTCAGCGCCTGCCGAAGTTTGGCGACCTGCTTCCGCTTCTCGGGGGGAACCACATAGACCGGTCTGAAGTCCTGCTCGACATCGACGCCCAGGTGGGCCCATTGCTTGCCCTTGTACTCGTCGGGGATTTCCTTGGCCCCTTGAGGCAGGTCGCGGACATGCCCGATGCTCGCCTCGATCGTGAACCCCCGACCAAGGAACCGGCTGATCGTCCTTGCCTTGGCGGGTGATTCGACGATCACCAGCGACGTTCGGTCCTGGGAGGCAGCTTTTTTGGCCATGATCCAATCTGTGGGGCGAAGCTTGGGATTCCAACCGACAGGTCGCACACCGACCGATCTTCCCGACGAGCGGACCACCTGCCCCGCGGCCGATGGCTTTCGGGACAGACCCGCGGGCAGGGAATTCTAGTCAACCTTACCGGCACTGCAACCAGAACCCCCGTTTCGGGCGGGGTGCCCATGGGGTCGGATGACGAACCCCCGTCTTGAGATTGCATTTACGGCGATCCACCTTACAATTTCCCTTTTCCGCCCGCTCGTTGACGCGACACTCATAATCCCCAGCGCGTTGGCCTGTCAAGCCGAGTTGCCTTCGCATCTCCCTCCAGACGATGGGGGCCAAATACCCATAAGGACCGGTTCATGAAGCTGTTGAAGACCTTCCGCCGACATCGGAAAGTGGCCTTCGCCTTGCTGACCCTCATGGCGATGATTTCGTTCGTGATCCTTCCCATCGTGCTGGACATGATCCATGGCAGCGGCGGGAGCAACCCCGTGGTGCTGAAGACGACCGCCTACGGCCCGCTCCACCGCAGCGAACTCGGCGCCTTGATCTACCAACGGCAGAAGATCCTCGGGTTGCTACAGTTGATCCACGAGCGGGTGGCACGCGCCCGGCCGTCGCCGTTTCCCGGACAAGAGCCCATGACCCAGGCGGCCCTCGTGCTGCGCCAGATCGGTTCGGCGGACGAAGAAGCGGTGGCCCACACGTGGCTCTTGGCCAAACGGGCGGAGGAGATCGGCATGCAGGTCTCCGACCCGGTGATCAGCAACTTCGTCGGCCGGCTCACCGAGGGCAAGGTCAGCGAGAGGACGTTCCGCGATATCGTCCGCGAGCTTGGTCTCACCGAAACAACCCTCTTCGAGTACCTGCGGCATGAGCTGCTGGCCATGCGCCTGGAGGAGTTGTTCAACATCAGTCTGTTGGGCATGCCGCCGGCGCAGAATTGGGAGTACTTCTTGCGCATGCAGCGCAAGGCGAAGATCGAGGCCGTGGCGGTCCCCGTGGCCGAGTTCGTGGCCCAGACCGCGGAGCCGACCGATGCCCAAGTCGAGGAATTGTTCCAGAAGTACAAGCACCAGGACCCCAACCCGAACAGCCCGGAACCGGGCTTCCGCGAACCGCACCGGGTGGCGATCGAGTACTTCCGGGCCGACTACACGCGGTTTGTCGATCCCACGAAGGTGACCGAGGACGAGATCAAGAAGTACTACGACGAGAACAAGGACTTCGAGTTCGTCGACCGCGACGAGAAGGCCGCCGCCAAGCCCGAACCGAAGCCCGAAGCGAAACCCGAGAAGCCTGAACCCAAGGCCGAGGCGAAACCAGAGCCCAAGGCCGAGGCGAAACCCGAAAAGCCCGAGCTGAAGCCGGAGGCGAAACCCGAAAAGCCTGAACCCAAGGCCGAACCGAAGCCCGAGGCGAAGGTGGAGAAGTCGGAGCCGTCGAAGCCGGCCGAGAAGAAGACCTCGGCCGCGCCAACGCGGACGCCGTTCAGGCTGGTATCGCTTCAGACGAAGGAAGCCGCGGCCGAGAAGCCTGCTTCGAAGTCCGAAGCCAAGCCCGAGACCAAGCCGGCCGAGGCGAAGCCTGAGCCCAAGCCCGAGGCGAAACCGACCGAGCCCAAAGCCGAGGCCAAACCGGAGACCAAACCGGCCGAAGCGAAGCCTGAGCCCAAGCCCGAGGCCAAGCCCGAGAGCAAGCCGGCCGAGGCGAAACCGGCCGAAGCCAAGGCCGAGACCAAGCCCGCGCCCAAGCCGGTCAAGTACAAGCCGCTCGACGCGGTTCGCGATCAGATCCGCATGACGCTGGCGCGCCGGGCGGCCGAGCAGAAGGCCGAAGAGGTTCTTGCGCAGCTCGAGAAGCCGCTGCGCGAATACGAGTTGAAGTGGCTCGAGCACGCCAAGCGGTCCAATACGTCGGTGCCGCCGCCGGAGCGACCTCCGTTCAAGGATCTTGCCGCCAAGAACGGAATCGCCTCGAACGAGACGGGGCTCATCACCGTGTGGGAGCTGGACCGGTTCGACATCGCGCGCACGCGGATCGACGCGAATCGCCCGTTCGCCGAGGTGGCCTTTGGTCCGCTGAACCTGTTCCAGCGCATGCGGTGCAAGGACACCGAGGGCAACGCCTCGTTCTTGTTCTGGAAGGTGGAGGACAAGCCGGAGCGCGATGTGACTTTGGACGAGCCCGGGGTGCGGGATCGGGTGGTTCAGGCGTGGAAGTTCCGCGAGGCCCGCGCCCTGGCCCGCGCCGAGGCCGGCCGCATGGCCGACGAAGCCCGGAAGGCCGACAAACCCCTCAAGCAGGTTTTCGGCCCCCGCGGCAAGAAGATCATCGAACCGGAACCCTTCACGTGGATGACCTTCGGCTTTCTGCCGCCGCCGGTGAGCCAATTGGGCGCTCGGCTCAGCGAGGTGGCGGGCATCGAGCTGGCCGGCGAGGAGTTCATGGAGGCCGTGTTCGCGTTGGAGCTGGGCCAGTTCGGCGTGGCCATGAATTATCCCCAGACCGTGGCCTACGTGATTCGCGTGGCCGACTACACCCCGTCGCGCGACGAGCTGTGGGATGACTTCCTCAAAAACGGCCTGGAGTTTTCCAGTCTGGTGGCGCGAAACGAGTTCCAGGAGTCCCAAATCGCCTGGCTCGACGAACTAAAGGCGCAATCGGGCTTCCAGTGGGTCGAGCCGCCGCGCCGCCGCGGGGAGCGGTAATCCAGTAAGGACCTGTGGACGGTCGCCTTCCGGCCCAACGGTCTGGGCACCTTGCACCAACGGAGGCGCGAGCCGATACTGAACGGCTCCCCCAGGGTGGCGCCGAGCACCGTGCTCCGGCGCGATCCCGCAGTTCCCTAGCGAAAGGAGCCGACGATGCATCGACTCGTTTTCCCGGTGTGTGCCGCCGTGTTCGTGGCCGCCTCGCTGGCCTTGCCGGCCGCGGGGGCCGAAAGCGGCTGGGTATCGCTGTTCGACGGCAAGACCCTCGAGGGATGGGAGCAGAAAAACGGGCTGGCGAAGTACGAGGCCAAGGATGGCGCGATCGTCGGCACCTCGGCGCCCAATAGCCCCAACTCGTTCCTCTGCACGAAGAAACACTACGGCGATTTCGAGCTGGAGTTCGAGGTGAAGTGCGATCCTCGCCTCAACTCCGGCGTGCAGATCCGAAGCCACAGCCGCAAGGAACGGCCGGGTGCATGGCTACCAGGTGGAAATCGCGGTGGGCGGGTTCTCGGGCGGCATCTACGACGAAGCTCGCCGCGGCAAGTTCCTCAATGCCGAAGAACCGACCCCTGAAATCCGGGCCCTCTTGAAGAAAGACGCCTGGAACCATTACCGGGTGGTGTGCCAGGGCGACCACATCCAGACCTGGGTCAATGGCGTCAAGGTGACCGACTTGCACGACAACATGACGGCCAGCGGCTTCATCGGCCTTCAGGTCCACGGAGTCGGCGCGCTGGCCGAGCCCCTGGAGGTCCGGTGGCGCAACCTCCGGCTGCGCGAGTTGCCGGCATCGAAGTGACCGGCCGTTGACGGCGAACGCGGATGCGTGCCCCTTGACGTTCTTCCCGGCGGTCCGCACAATGGCCATGCGGAAGTGACCTCGGCGCGATCCTTCGGGAACTCGACGTTTCGATGGCGGTGGCCCAACCCGACCGACGCTATGCCGCGAAGATCGCCAAGATCTTGCGGCAGACCTATCCCGACGCGACCTGCGCGTTGCGCTTCGGCAATCCGCTCGAGTTGCTCGTGGCGACGATCCTGTCGGCCCAGTGCACCGACAAGCGAGTCAACGAGGTCACGAAGGACCTTTTCGCCCGATACCGTGCCGCGGCGGACTACGCCAATGCCCCGCTCGAAGCCCTCGAGTCGGCGATTCAGAGCACGGGGTTCTTTCGCAACAAGGCGAAGAACCTTCGGGCGTGTTGCGAGGCGCTGGTTTCGCGGTACGGCGGCGAGGTGCCCCGCGACCTCGAGGCCCTCGTCGAGCTGCCCGGCGTCGGCCGCAAGACGGCCAACGTGGTGCTCGGCACGGCGTACGGGATCGCGTCGGGGATCGTGGTCGATACGCACGTGGCGCGCGTCAGCCGGCGATTGGGGTTGTCGCGGCATAAGGATCCCGCGAAGATCGAAAAGGACTTGATGGCGCTGGTGCCGCAGGCCGAATGGGTCGACTTCGGCCATCGGATGGTCCATCACGGGCGGCGGATCTGCGCCGCGCGCAAGCCGAAGTGCGACCTGTGCCCGCTGGGCGACCTTTGCCCACGTCTTGGCGTCACCGTAACCTGAGGAGAGTCGCCGGCGATGATCCTGTCGGGCCAAGAGATCCGGTCGCAACTGGGCAAGAACATCGTCATCGACCCCTTCGACGAAGCGCGGCTGAACCCCAACAGCTACAACCTGACGCTCCACGACGAGCTGATGGTGTACGAGGAAGTCGTGCTCGACATGCGCAAGGCCAACCGCACGCGGCGGATCAAGATCCCGCCGGAGGGCCTGGTGCTCAGTCCCAACCAGCTCTACCTGGGCCGCACCGTCGAGCGCACCGAGACCCGCAATCTCGTGCCCATGATCGAGGGCCGCTCGTCGATCGGCCGGCTCGGGCTGTTCGTTCACGTGACGGCCGGGTTCGGCGACGTGGGGTTCTGCGGCTACTGGACGTTGGAGATGTTCGCCATCCAGCCGGTGCGGGTCTATCCCGGCGTGGCGATCTGCCAGATCTTCTACCACGACATCCGCGGCCCCTTCACGGCCTATTCGAGCAACAAGTACCAGAACAACACCGACATCCAGCCCAGTCTGCTCTTCAAGGAGCTGAACCCCGAGGGCGAGGCGGACCCGCAGCGGCGCCTGCCCTTCGGGATGGATTGACGAAGGAACCTCGCGTGAAGCAGAAGAAGACCGTTCGGACCGGCATCGTGGGGGCCGGCTTTTCGGCCACGTTCCACTTCGAAGCCCTGGAGAAGGTCTATCGGACCAACGTCGAGGTCGTGGGCGTGTTCGCGGCCAACCGCGAGCAAGCCGCGGCCTACGCCCAGAAGCGGGGCATTCGCGACTTCGAGTGCCTCGAGGCCCTGCTCGACGCGGTCGACGTGGTCCATGTGTGCGTGCCGCCGATGTTTCACGAGCCGATCGCCGTGGCGGCCCTCGCGCGCGACAAGTTCGTGGTGTGCGAGAAGCCGCTGACGGGCTATTTCGGCGACGGCTCGCCCGACTTCCACTGGGACCGCGCCGACAAGCGTGTGGCCCTGGAGTCGGCCCTGGCGAGTGTCGAGCGGATCCTCGCCGCGGAGCGCAAGAGCAAGGGCCGGCTGCTGTACGCCGAGAATTGGGTGCATGCGCCGTCGATCCAGAAGGAGCGCGAGATTCTGGAGAAGACCGGCGGGCAGATCCTCTGGATCCACGGCGAGGAGGCCCACAGCGGCTCGCACTCGGTCGATTACGCGTACGCGGCCCGCTGCGGCGGCGGGGTGTTGATCGGCAAGGGCTGCCACCCGCTCTCGGCCGCGCTGTATCTGAAGCGGGTCGAGGGCCGCGCCCGCGACGGCCGCCCCATCCGTCCCCGGACCGTCTCGGCCCGGACGCACGCGATCACGCGCCTTCCGACGTTCCGCGACGCCGGGCACATCCGCAAGGACTACTACGACATCGACGACTTCTCGATGATGCACGTCGAGTTCGACGACGGCACGATCGCCACGATTTTCGCCTCGGACATCGTGCTCGGGGGCATCCACAACTGGCTGGAGGTCTGCGCGAACAACCACCGCACCATCTGCAACATCAACCCGAACACGGCAATGCAGACCTACAACCCCCGCGAGGAGTATTTCAAGGACATCTACGTGGTCGAGAAGATCGGCACCAAGCAGGGCTGGGCCTCGACCTCGCCCGACGAGGACTGGTTTACCGGCTATCCGCAGGAGATGGAGGCGTTCTACCGCACGATCGCCTATGGCCAGGCGCCGGAGAGCGACAGTCTCTTGGCGGCCGATTCGATCTCGACGATCTACAGTGCCTACCTGTCGGCCTCGCGCGGCGGGACCGCGGTCGAGGTGCGCACGTTCGAGGGCGGGCCCGGCGAAGCGGCCCCGGCCAAGGCCACGTGATGACATTTCAAACACCGCCCCGGGGACCGCGTCCGTTCGCGGCGAGGGCCGCGA